>JAGNMU010000019.1 GCA_017991005.1 Gemmatimonadaceae bacterium
GAGTTTGGACGTGTCTCAGAGGCGGAATACCTGTCACTCGCACAGGCATTACGTGACGCGGCGGTCGGGGACAACGTCCTCGAGGTAGTGCGCAGCAGCGATGGGGTGATTTCCCGATTTGACCGGACGAGTGGCGCGTTTCTCGCGGCCGATGCCGACGGAACGATTCGCACGTTTTTCAAGCCAAACGACGGTGAAGCGTACTTCAAGCGGCAGGCCAGACGACGCCCGTCGCCATAGCACGAAACCTCCCCGGTTGGTGTATGTCTCCCTGCACGACACGTCACCCCGCCGGAACCCGTACCGAGTCAGAGCCGATGAGCGAATCCCAACACACACTGGTCCCAACCCTGCCGATGCTCGTGGAGCGCTGGGGACAGGTGGTTGAAGAAATCGAGCGCGGCTACACGCTCACGTTCGACGACTACCTGAACGACGTCGATCTGCGGCACCTCATCGCGCGCAGTCTGCGCAATGTGCCCCCCGGGCAGCGTGACCAACTGGCGGCGCTCCGCGAACAACTGACCGCGTTCGACATCCGGTTCGTGGCCAATACGGAGCCCAGCAACGGCTGCATTTGGGGCGAGGCCAACGCCGAGGACGAGGGCTGGTCCGCCGATGGCGAATGGTGGTACTTTCGGCAACCGATGGACCGACCCGAGGACTGGTAGCCCCTCGGAGGGGTAGGACCCGCTAGCTTTCAGGGCTATGTCCCAACGCCCTGACCTGACCGACGACGTCCGCGCGGCCATCGCCCTGCTCGAAACCTTTGCCACCGAGCGGGAGCGCCTGCTCGACGTGCCCGAAGAAGACCGGAATCGCCTGCTGCGCGCCGCCGGTGAAGTCTCCCGGCCCGACGCGATTCGCCGCCGGCAGATGGTCAAAGCCACCAAGCGCAACAAGAAGACGCAGCGCCGCGAACACATTTTGAACGCCGAGGCGCAGCTCAACAGCACCGGCATTCGCGAACTGCGCCGGCAGACCGTCTTCACTACGCCCAACTACCTGCTCCCCGGCAGCGATGACCAGGGCACGGTGGACGACCCGGATTTCCGCGAGGCGCTCGAGCCGCAGCACTGTTATGTGTGCAAGGTGATGTTCACCGAGCTGCATCACTTCTACGATCAGCTCTGTCCCACCTGCGCCGCGTTCAATTTCGGCAAGCGCGGTGAGCTGGCCGATCTGTCCGGACGTGTGGCGCTGCTCACCGGCGGCCGCGTGAAGATCGGCTATCAGGCCGGCATCAAACTGCTGCGCGCCGGTGCACACCTCATCGTCACCACGCGTTTTCCACGTGACTCAGCGGCCCGATACGCGGCCGAGCCCGATTTCGCAGAGTGGGGCCATCGGTTGGAGATCTTCGGACTCGATCTCCGGCACACGCCCAGTGTCGAGGCGTTCTGTCATCAGCTCAACGAGTCGCATCAGCGTCTCGATTTCATCGTGAACAACGCGTGCCAAACAGTGCGGCGTCCGCCCGAGTTCTATCGGCACATGATGGAGCTCGAAACGGCGGCGATTGCCGGCATGCCAAGTCACATGAAGAAGCTGCTGGGGGCGTACGAAGGCGTGCGCGCCTACAACATGCTTCCTGACAGCACGCCCACCGAACCCGGTGCAGCGGGTGCACTCGCCGCGCGCCAGCTCACCGAAGTGGCGGGACTCACCCACGCCGCCGAGCTGTCGCAGATCGCGCTCCTTCCCGACGAAGCGGCGCCGCAGGCGCACCTCTTTCCGCAGGGGCGACTGGACCAGGATCTCCAGCAGGTCGATCTGCGCGACCGCAATTCGTGGCGCATGCTGATGGCCGAAGTGCCGGCCGTCGAGTTGCTGGAAGTACAGCTGGTGAACGCCGTGGCGCCGTTTCTGATCAACGCGCGGCTCAAGCCGCTCATGCTGCGCACGGACAACCGCGACAAACACATTGTGAACGTGTCGGCGGTGGAAGGCCAGTTTTACCGACGCTTCAAAACGACGCGTCACCCGCACACGAACATGGCCAAAGCGGCGCTCAACATGATGACCCGCACCGCGGCGGCCGACTATTTCAACGATGGCATTCACATGAACGCCGTCGACACGGGCTGGGTGACCGACGAAGACCCCGCCGAGATCGCCGCGCGCAAAGTGGAAGAGCACCGCTTTCATCCACCACTCGATATCGTCGACGGAGCCGCGCGCATCGTGGACCCCATCATCGATGGCATCAACACGGGCCATCACGTGTGGGGCAAGTTCCTCAAGGACTACGCGCCAACGGATTGGTAGACCGTCGAGGGGAGAGAGCGACCACCGCGGGGCCGTCGGCGACAGAGCCAACGGCCCCGCTGTGACATGGGCGCGGGACTAGTTCCCGGTCGATTCCACTTTGTACGCCACCGTCGCGCCGGCCGCGATACGAGCCTGACCGCGATCGCCAACCTTGATGGCGCTCAGCGACACATGAAGATCGTTGCGCTCGATCTTGGTGTTCGCATCGACCAGCACGACACGCGAGCCAATGGTCACACTTGACGTGCCAACGGCGGTCACGGTGCCTTCGAGCTTCGTTTCTCTCGAGGTCGATGACCCATTGGAGCTGCCACCCTTCGCGAATGCGGCATCGACCGCGGGCTGGGCCGGATTGGCGTCAGGGCCGCAGGCAGCAAGCACAACGACACCCATGGTGTACAGTGCGGCGGAGATGAGGCGGGACATGAAGACTCCTGAAGCGAGTGACCAGCGCATGGGACAGCGCCGCGTGTATCACGCCGAATGCATGACACACCAACGCGGACCGCACGAAGTCCGCAGACATTCCGCGTGGGTGTGCGCCACATCACCACGCGCGTGCGGAGCAGGAGGGATCCCGTGTAGGGTCAAATCGGACACCGGGGTCCGTCAAACCTCTGACTTTATACCTGCATATATTATACTAGTATCTATTGTCACCATTTCCGGTGACCTGTTCAGAGCACCTGATGATCAAGAACGAGGTACTGCCGGTCTCCGCAGAGTTGACGCTGAACGAGATCGTGGCCGCCAAGCCGCAAGCGCTGACGGTCTTTCACCGACTGGGACTCGATACCTGCTGCGGCGGCGCGAAGTCGCTGCACACGGTGTGCGTGGCACATCAGATCGACCTCGACGCACTCCTGCGCGAACTGCGCGCACTCCCGTAGAACGACACGGATCATGGAGTGGTTTTCTCGCTGGTTTCTCAAGAGTTCGCTCTCCTCGCTCGGCGCCGGCATTCTCATGGGCGCCTGGATGGCGATGGTGCCGAACGCCATCATCTACCGGCCGGCGCACGTCCATCTCAATCTGCTCGGCTTCGCGTCGATGATGATTTTCGGCGTGGCCTATCATGTCGTGCCCCGCTTCACCGGACACGCCTTGCACAGTCGTCGGCTCGCCGAGGTGCACTGGTGGGTGGCAAACGTGGGCCTGATCGTACTGGTCGCCGGCTTTTGTCTGGTACCGCACCTCGCGGTGGTCTCTCGCATCGTGTTGGCCGTCGGGGCCCTGCTCTCCGCCGTCGGCGCGTTCAGCTTCATGTACAATCTCTGGCGCACGATCGACGGACCCGCGCCGGTGCCAGTTCGCGCGACTGATGCACCCGCCGTTACCCGCCGACTCCCGCTTGCCGACTGAACGCGCCGCGCGCGTGTCCCGACGCCACCTCGCTGTGGCCACCGCACCGCTACTTTCGCATATGCGCATGACGTAGGGGAAACGCCTGATTGCGGCGATGGAACGGCGTTCCGATTGTGACGATGCGTCGAACGGTCGTTCCGATGCAGGAGCGACGGCTGTACGACGCGTCGTTACTCGCTGGAGGGTGCCTCGATGACACGCCGCGGTGTGCGTGTTCGCGTTGTGCGTGCTCGCGTTGCCGTACGCCACCTCGCCCTGGTGTCGCTGTGCGCTGGAGTCGCGTTGATCTCCGCGTGCATCCACACCTTTTGGCGGACCGACGCGCGAGCGGTTCGCCCTGCGTCGGCCAACGACGCGCCGTATGAATTGCGGACGCCGGTCAAAGTCCACCTGCTGGACGGCAGCACGCTGGTCTTCCCCAGTGGGGCGCGCGTGTCCGCCACGGGTCTCTCTGGCGGCGCGCGCCGATTTCTGCTCCTGCAGGATGAAAGCACGCCCGTGCTTTCCGTCGACGTGCCCATGGACAGTGTGGTCGGTGTCGAGGCCTTCGAGGCCAAGCTGCTGGCGGCGTCGACCGTCACCGTGTCGGTGGCGGCGACCGCCGTTGGAGCGGTGGGTACGGTCGCACTGCTGAAGGCGTTGTTCGGCTCGTACCCGACGCTCTACAGTGACTCCAGCAGTGGATCGCTGCTGCAGGCCGAGGGGTTTTCGTACGCGATCGCGCCACGTCTCGAGCATCGCGATCTCGATCCGCTGTCCGTGCGTGCGGGTCCGGATGGCGTGGTGCGGCTCGAGCTGCGCAACGAAGCGCTGGAAACACACCGGCTCAATCATCTCGAACTCACCGCAGTTCGTCACGGCGCACACGAGATCGTGGTGCCGGATCAGCGAGGTCGCGTTGTGTCGGTCGACCGCCCGTTTGCCATTCGACGCGCCGTGGACCGGCGCGGGCGCGATGTGCGTGCCCTGCTCGACGCGGCAGACGGTCGACTGTTCGCCACCGATTCCACCACGCTGCTGATGGCGCGTGAGTCCGATCTGGACGACTGGATCGATCTCGACGTGGACGGACTCCCCGCCGGGGATTCGCTGGTGCTGGTCCTGCGCTTGCGCAATTCACTGCTCAACACCGTGCTGTTGTACGATGGCATGCTCGGTGGACGCGATGCGACAGACTGGATGTCCGAAACGCTGCAGACGCTACCGGCCGCCATCGCGCTCTCCCGCTGGTACACCCGCACCATGGGGATGCATCTCTCTGTCGACGGCGCACCGGCACCGGTGCCCGTGGATGGCCGAGCGAGTCACGCACGACTGAGCGACGTCGGACCGCTCGCCTTTCGTGATGTGGCCGTCGTGTTACCGCGGTCACACGCGGATGCCGCGTCGGCGCGTATTCGATTGCGATTCGTCGCCGACAACTGGCGCATCGATCAGGTTCGCGTCGCGGGCGCGTTTCGCCGCCCCGTCACCACGCGTGTGGCGCTGTCGTGCGTGATGGTGCCCGTGCCCGCCGATGGTGGCGCGGCACGTCCTGATACGGCGGCCGTCGGTGCACTCGCAGCGGCCGACTCGCGCTACTACGAAACGCGTCCCGGTCAGCGGGTGCTGTTGGAGTTCGCCCACGCGGATGCCACTCCGTCACCAGGCGCTCAGGCGGATTCCGTCACGCGGTATCTCATCTCGTGGCAGGGGTGGTACCGCGAATGGGTACGCGGGGCCTGGTTGGCCAGCCCGTCTCGCGTCTCCGCGTTTGTCCCCAACGACGCGGCCGTCGCCACAGCGCTCGCGCAATGGCGCACCCGCAAGACGGCCTACGAACAGGCGTTCTACGCCACGAGGATTCCCGTCAAATGAACGCCACCTCTGTGCACATCGCGGCGCCGCGTTGGGCCGCGTTCGTCAGGCAATCCGTACGTGCGGCGCGGCCGGCGTGGTGGCTGCTGTCGACGGTGGCTCTTGGCGCCTGCGTGTGGGGCACACGGCCCAATCGTTTTCCGCCCGCACTCGGACCGCAAGGCGCGCGCGTCGCGCTGCGCGTCACCGGCGAATCGCTCGACCGCGTGGGTGAGCTGTACGCCGTCGACGGTGAGGGCATCGTGCTGGCCCAGTCCTCGTTGACCCGCATCACGTGGCCACGCGTGCTCGCCATGGATGTCGACCGTTTGGACGAAAAGTTTGACATTCTGGCCAAGGAAACCGTGTCCGCCGAAAAGCGCGAACGATTGCGTCTGATCAGCCGGTTTCCGCAGGGTTTGTCGGGCGCGCTGCTTGATTCCGTGCTGAGCAAGCGCGGTCAACGTGCCATGGAGGTGATCGCATCGGCAGCGGCCCACGAGGCCCCTCGCGCCGGAGTGTCTCTTCCCTTCACGCCGCGCCGGGGAGCGCCGACACGATGAACGCCAGCGCGAGGAACACGCTTCGCCGCCGTGCAACCGGCCTGCTCGTCGGTGCCACGATCATCGTGGTGCCGCTGTGTGTCGCACCCACGTGCGCCTTCGCGCAGCCGTCGACCGACAAGCTCAGCGAGCAGGGCCGCAAGGTGACCATCGATGTGTCGGTCGGAACCGAATCCGTGGATCTGGGCACCATCATCAACGTGGAACGTGAACGCGCGGCCGGACGGCTGCTCGCGCTATCCGTTGGCGCGCGGTGGCGTCTGTCGGCTGTTGCCGGCATCAGTGCCACGGGCTGGGTGCTCCGACGCCCGTCGAGTGCACGGTTCTACTTCCCCGAAGGCACACCGCCACACGCTGACGGTCATGAAGTCATCGTGGCGATCGGTCCCACGCTCGATGTGCAGGCGCGATTGGCCGGTCGGCTGCACGGAGCGCTCCTTGCCGGGATGGCCATCGTCCCAACCGCCACGAACAGCGCAACGAATAACAGCCAGTCCGGGGTGATGCCCATGCTCGGGGTGCAGCTCCGCTATCGGCGGTTGACGCTGACGCAGCATCTGCTGTTTCTACAGGAAGCCGAGCTGGTGATCCAGACCCGACGGGAGTTCTACCCGATTTCACTGGGCTGGCGATTCTAGGACGCGCGAATCACGACAGATCCAATCGGCAAACAAGTTTCACACTGAGGCAGTTGTAACACTTCAGCACACGCGTACCCGACTCGGCACTTCACATTCGTTTGACAGTCGCGTCGCGGAACGGTAACCTAGGCAACCGTGGTGAACCTGATTTTTTCGCCGTCTCCGTCCCAATGTCGCGTCCCGCGCGCACGCTCGCCGGACGGCTTTTCCCGCCGTCTGGCGATTCGTTCGGCGGCACGCAGAATGCGCGCCGAGTGAGTCGTCGGCGCGCCGCCCTCCACGCGGCGCCCCCCATGCCACTGGGGATTCCCCTCCTCCCTCTCTACCAGTGACGTCAACGCACAGGCGTTGCACCTGCCGTCCACATCAGCGACCGCTGATTACCACTACCCGGTACACCGCATGATGAAGAAACGAGTACTCACGGTGTTGATGGGCTCCCTCCTCTTCGCGACGCAAGCGCTTGCGCAGCAGAAGACCGTGACCGGTAAGGTGACGCGCGATGTCAGCGTGCCACTGTCCGGGGTGTCGGTCATCGTGAAGGGCACGACCCAGAGCACCCAGACCAATACCAACGGCGACTACACCATTCGGGTCGATCCCGGCCAGGTGCTGCAGTATCGCCTCATCGGCTACACGCTCCAGGAGCGGACGGTCGGTCCTGAAAACACCATCAACGTCTCGCTCACCAAGGTGGCCGCCACCCTGGACGCGATGGTCGTGACGGCGCTCGGACAGACCACGTCGCAGCGCAGTCTCGGCGTGTCGCAGCAAACCGTCTCGGGAGCGGATGTCGCGGCCACGGGCCGCGAGAACTTCATCAACGGCTTGCAGGGCCGCGTGGCCGGTGTCGAAGTCACCAGCAGCTCCGGCATCCCGGGTGCCTCCTCGTCGATCACCATCCGCGGTGTCAGCTCGATCTCGAGCAGCAACCAGCCGCTGATGATCATCGACGGCCTGCCGATGGACAACAAGACGCTCAACACGGGCGTGTTGGCCTCGGATGCCCCGGGATCGCTGACGGCCTTCAGCAACCGCGGCGTCGACTTCACCAATCGCGGTGCCGACGTCAATCCGGAAGACATCGAGAGCATGGTGGTGCTCAAGGGTCCCGAAGCGGCGGCGCTTTATGGTATCGACGCGGCGAACGGTGCCATCGTCATCACCACCAAGCGTGGACGCGCTGGTACGTCGGGCCTCGAGTACAGCAATGACGTGCGTGTGGACGTGACGCGCGCCAACCCCGAAGTGCAGAACATCTACGGTCCGACCACGATCTCCGGCAGCACGCTGGGCTCGTTCTCGTACTTCGGCGCGCCCTACGCGGCCGGCACGCAGTTCTACGACAACATCGACGGCTTCTTTCGCCCGGCCGCGACGCAGCGCCACAACCTGACGTTCCAGGGCGCCTCGGCAGATGCGCGGCTCAACTATCGTCTCGGTGTGGCGGCCACGAAGCAGCAGGGTGTGGTACCCAACTCCGATTACGACCGCATCAACCTGACCGGCGTGACGCAGGCCCAGGTCACCAAGTGGCTCAAGGCCGACTTGTCGATGCAGTACGCCAAGTCCAACAACGATCAGCCCTTCAAGGGCGACGTCGGACCGCTGATCGGCCTGATGTTGTGGCCGCAGACGGACAACGCCGAAGACTACCTGACGCCGGCCGGCAATCGTCGCCGTCTGACCAATCTCGCGGCGACGGGCGAAGTGGATAACCCGTACTTCAACATTGCCAAGAACAAGAAGAACGACGTCAACAGCCGCCTGATCGCCAACCTCAGCCTCACGCTGACGCCGGTGAGCTGGGCCGCCATCAAGACGACCGTTGGGCAGGACGCGTACACGAACGAAAACCTGATCGTCCGTAACCCGGAAAGCGCCTACGGCAACACGTTCAACGGCGTGCTCGATCTGGCCACTGACGTCACGCGCAGCACGAACGCGCAGACGATCGTCACGTTCAACACGTACAAGTTCTCCGAGAACCTCTCGCTGAACGGTCTCGTCGGTAATCAGATCAACGATTACCGCTCACAGACCAACGCGATCAAGGGGCAGGATTTCCTCGATCCGAACTTCATCTCGGTCAATAACACCAACCTGCGCACCAGCCGCACCACGCTGTCGCAGCGTCGTCTGATCGGTGTGTACGCCAGCGCGACGCTCAACTATCACGACTACCTGTTCCTGACCGTCAACGGCCGGAACGACTGGACGTCGACGATTCCGACCGAGCGCAACTCGTTCTTCTACCCCTCGATCGCCGGCAGCTTCGTCATCTCCGACGCTATTTCATCGATCGGATCGTTCATGACGGCCAAGCTGCGTGCTAGCTACGCGCAGGTGGGTAAAGACGCCCGTCCGTACGCGTTCCGTCCGTCGCTCGAGTACAAGACGACGTCCAACGGCGGGTACGGCTACGGCTTCACCGGACCCAACCTGGATCTCAAGCCCGAGTTCGCGGCCTCGTATGAATACGGCGCGGACATGACGTGGTTTGACAACCGGCTGGGTCTCGACATCACGACCTACCGCAAGGAAACGTCGGATCAGATCGTCAACGATATCCGCGGCAGCTACGCGACCGGCTTCATTCTGTTCAACCTGAACGGCGCCAAGACCCGCAACACGGGACTCGAGGCGACGGTCAAGTTCACGCCGGTGCTCAAGAACAACTTCTCGTGGGACATGCTGGCGAACTTCGACCGCTCGCGTGGTGTCACGCTGGCGCTGCCGAACGCGCTGCCGGAATCGTACGTGTCCGACACGTGGCTCTTTGGCAACGTGCGGAACGGCACCGCGCCGAATCTGTCCACGCGTTCGCTGACCGGTCTGTTCTATCTGCGCAACAAGGACAAGAAGCTGCTGATCGATCCGACCACCGGCTTGCCGCTCCGCTCGACCGCGTTCATCGACGCCGGCTACGATCGTCAGCCGCAGTGGACCGTCGGCTTCACCAACACGATCCGCTACAAGCAGTTCAGCCTGAGTGCGCTGGTGGATATCCGCCGTGGCGGCGATGTGTTCAACGCCACCGAGCACTATCTCACCACCCGCGGCCTCTCCAACCGCACGCTCGACCGCGACAAGCCGCGCGTGATTGACGGTATTCTGCGGGACGGCAAGGAAAACAGTGCCACGCCGACGGTCAACAACATCGTCGTCGTGCCGCAGACGCAGCTCGGCTACTACACGGGTATCTCCGAAGAGCTGTTCATCGAGCAGGACATCAACTGGGTGCGTCTGCGTGATGTGACGCTGCGCTACCAGATGCCGGGCAAGTTCCTGTCGTCTCGCGACGCCAGCATCTTCATCCGCGGCACCGACCTGTTCCTCTTCTCGAACTACTCGGGACTCGACCCGATCGTCAACGGTAACTCGGCCGCCGTCGGTGGCTCGGGCGCCTCGGGTATCGACTTCGGCAACTTCCCGATGCCGCGTGGTTTCGCGATCGGCATCAAGATGGGGTACTAACCATGAGCGATCACTTCGCACGCACCAGCGCGGGTGTCACTCCGCCCACTTCGCACTCACGACACACGATGAAACGTTTTGGAGTGGCGATGCTTGCCGGCGCGCTGACGCTGTCAGCCGGCTGCAAGGATTTTCTCGACGTCAACACCAATCCCAACGGACCTGAAAAGGTATCGGCGAATCTGTATCTGGCGCCGATGATCCACTGGATGGTGACGTCGCCGCAGTATGAGGGGCGGTTTGTCGGTCGGTACAACCAGGAATGGTATCTGCCGGGCACCAGTCTCAGCACATGGGATCGTATGGGCTACGATCCGTCCAGCGACAACGCCGCGCAGCAGTGGCGCGACGTGTACTGGACGCTGGGGCAGAATCTGGTGGACATGACCAACCTGGCCGAAGCGGAACAGCGCTGGGACCTGTTGGGCGTGGCCAAGGTGCTCAAGGCCTGGGGATGGCAGGTCACGACCGATCTCCACGGCGAGATCATCGTCAAAGAAGCCATCGATCAGTCCAAGTTCAGCTTCAACTATGACACGCAGGAGTATGCGTATCAGGAAATCCAGAAGCTGCTGAACGAAGCCATCGTGCTGTTGCAGCGTACCGATGGTGCCGTCGACCAGGCCTACCTGGCCCGCACCGACAAGATGTACGGCGGTGATCGGACCAAGTGGCTCAAGCTGGCCTACGGCATGCTGGCGCTCAATCTGAACCACTATTCCAACAAGGCTACGTACAAGCCGGCCGACGTGATCGCGAACGTCGACAAGTCGTTCCTCAGCAATGCGGACATTCCGCTGTTGACGTATCCGAACACGCAGAACGACGACATCAACTTCTACGGGCGCACCCGCGGCAACATGCAGGGGTATCGGCCGACGCAGTTTGTCGTGGGCCTGCTGAACGGCACGCAGTTTGGTGGCGTCGTCGATCCGCGGATGAGCCGCATGATCGCGCCGGCGCCGGACGGACAGTATCGCGGCCTTGATATCAACGTGGTTGGCACTGGGGCACTCACGACGGCCCAGCAGCCCAACAACTTTTATGGCTACCCGGGAACCGGCGGTCTGCAGTTGCCGGGGCGTTATCTGTTCGACGACAAGGCCAAGATGCCGTTGATGACCTATTCGCAGTTGCAGTTCATCAAGGCCGAAGCGGCGTACAAGATGGGCGATCTGGCCACCGCGCTGCAGGCGTACACGAACGGCATCTCGTTCCACATCGACTTCGTGAATGCCCGCAACAGCGACAACGGCCAGACGCCAACGCAGATCACCGCAGCGGAAAAGGCGGCGTTTCTGGCCAATCCGGCCATCGTGCCGACCACGCCGGCCGGCTTGACCTTGTCGCACATCATGTCGCAGAAGTTCATCGCACAGTGGGGCTGGGGTCATAACGAAATCTGGATGGACCTGCGCCGCTACAATTACACGAACATCGATCCGGTCAGCGGCAAGCAGGTGTTCATGGGCTTCACACCGCCGGTCACGTTGTATCCGGATAACGGCGGCAAAATCGTGCAGCGCATCCGTCCGCGCTTCAATTCGGAGTATGTGTGGAACCGGGCCGGCCTCGACGTCATTGGCGGACTTGCCCTGGATTACCACACGAAGCCGCTCTGGATCACTCAACCGTAACCCAGCGATGAATACATTCAGATCGATCGCGGTGCTGCTGTGTGCCGCATCGCTTGCGGCGTGCGAGAAAAACGCCGTGCAGGACATCACCGGCACGCTGCCAAGCGCCAAAGTTCGCTTCTTCAACTTTGGGGTTGGCGCGCCGGGCGTGAACTTCTACGCCAACACGTCCAAGATGACGGCGATCACCTCCGCAACAGGCGCGGAGTCGGTCACCGGTGTGGTCTACGGTGGTGTGGGATCGGGCGGTTTCTATGCCGGCATCCAGCCTGGGACGTATTCGCTGGAAGGAAAGATCTCGGCCACGGTCGATAAGGATCTGACCATCTCGCGGGTCAACACCACACTCGCCGACGGCAAGACGTACTCCTTCTACCAGAGCGGCTTCTACGACGGCACGGCCAAGTCGGTTGACGCCTTCGTGGTGGAAGATCCGTACGAAGCGAATATCGACTTCTCGGTGGCGTACGTGCGGTTCGTCAACGCCATCTCGAATTCGCAACCGATGACGCTGTACGCCAAGAACACCACCACGCTGGCCGAAGTCCCGCTCGGCGGTCTGGTGGCGTACAAGTCGGCGGGTGCCTTCACTGCGATCCCGAACGGTGTCTACGACATCGGCGCGCGGATTGCGGGGGGGACCACCAACAACATCGCGCGCACCGCCGTCAGCTTCTCAGCCGGACGCGTGTATACCATCGGCGCCCGTGGCGACATGACGGTCACGTCGACCACCGCCACCAACCGCCCGTTTCTGGACAATACCGCAAACCGGTAGTCTGGCTCGGTCGTTTGGATGGGACGAAAGGAACCCCCGGCACCCGCCGGGGGTTTTTTCGTTGATCTCCCGGCGTTCTGCCCCCATGATCCTGCCATGAGAAATTGTGTGCACCCTCTGGCGCCCCGACTCCTGTTCGCGTCCGCAGCGATGACGCTCGTGTCGATCGTCGCGCTCGGCACGTCGCTTCACGCGCAAGCCCGACCCACTCCCGTTGGCGCGACGGCCGCGGCTGAGCGCGCAACCGCGCAGGCCGCCATGCTCGTGTCGGGCGCGGTCTTTGACAGTTTGGCGAGACGTCCACTGACGGGTGCACTCGTACAATTGGTGTCGAGCGACGGCTCCGCCGAATTCGGGCGGACCGTGTCGTCCGATCTCAACGGCCGTTTCGCCTTCGACAGCGTTCCCGACGGCAAGTACACCATCGGCTTCTATCATCCGATGCTGGATTCGCTCGGTCTCGAGCCCATGCTGCGCGGCGTGTCGATTGCCGGGCAGACGCCCGTCAGAATGGACCTCGCGATTCCATCACCCGCGCGCATGCGCGCGGTCATCTGCGGCCCCCAGACGACGCAAAGCGGTGGCGCCGTCATCGTGGGTTTTGTACGCGATGCCAAGGGCCGTGCGCCGGCATCCGAGGTCACGGTGACGGCCGAATGGCTCGAGATGACCTTTGGCTTGGGCAAGGTGGTGCGCCGCATTCCGCGAAAAACGAGCGTGACGCGCGAAACCGGATGGTTTTCCATCTGCGACGCACCGAGTCCGGGCAATGTGATGCTGATGGCATCACGCGGCGCCGACAGCACCGATGTAGTGGAAGTGAAAGTGCCAGCCGAAGGGTTTGTCCGGAAAGAGCTGTATCTGGGCGCGGCACGCATCATCTCGGTGAACGCCGCCAGCACGCCGGCAGACACGTCGGCGCGCGTGCGACGCGTGCACGTCGGCGACGGCCAACTGAGTGGCACGGTCGTGGCGGCGGAGAATCCCAGTCGCCCGCTCTCCGGCGCCACCGTGAGCATCGTGAATGGACCACAGGCCCGCGCCAATGAGCGCGGCGAGTGGACCATCACCAATGCGCCGCCAGGCACACGCACACTCGAGGTGCGTGCGCTGGGATACTACCCCGAGCGTCGTCCCGTCGACGTCATCGACTCGGCGCCGCCGATGCGCGTCGCGCTGGCCACGCTCAAGTCCGTGCTGGATACGGTTCGCGTGACCGCGTCGGCGATGATGACCAACAGTCTGGTGGAGTTCGAGTCGCGTCGGCGGACCGGGTTTGGAAGATTCATCACAAGCCAGGATATCGCGAAGCGCAATCCGATGACCACGAGTGACTTGATGCGAAATGTTCCCGGCGTCTACAACGACGCCGCCGGCACCGATCCCGAACCCAAGATCACGATGCGCGGTATCTTCACCGAGCGCTGTGATCCGGCGATCTACGTGAATGGCGCACTGATGATGGGACTGCTGGCTCCAGATCTCGATATGTTCGTTCGTCCCCGTGACATCGTGGGCATCGAGGTCTATCAGTCCGGCCAGGTGCCGCCGCAGTTTCAGGCTGGTTTGACCGGCTGCGGCAGTCTCGTGTTCTGGACGCGCTGACGAGGTCGCGGTGCCACGTCACCTGCTGGTGCCGCTGCTGCTCTTCTGGCTGACGTCCCTTTCTGCCGTTCGGTCGGCCGTTCGGTCGGTCGACGGGCCACAGACGCGTGGCGCCACGGTTCGTGGCAGTGTGTTCGACAGTCTGGCGCACGCGCCGCTGCCAGATGCGTTGGTGCAACTGGTGGGCGACGACCTGGGTGCCCCGTATGGCCACACCGTGCAGTCGGATTCGCTGGGCACCTTTGAATTCACCGATGTGCCCGCGGGCCGGTACCTGCTGGGATTCATTCATCCGATGCTCGATTCACTCGGCATCGAGCCACTGGTGCGCGCCGTGACCGTTGCCGCGGAGTCGACCATACACGCGGACCTCGCCATACCTGCGCCGGGGCGCCTTCGCGCCGCCATCTGCGGTCCGCCGTCGCCGCAAAACGGCGGCGCCCTCGTGTTTGGGGTGGTTCGCGATGCGCGCACACGCGCCGCGCTGGCCAATGCCACGGTGAAGGCGGAATGGCTCGAACTGGCGTTTGCCCGCCGGCGCGTCGTGGCATTTACCCCGCGCAAACAGTTCACCACGAAGGACGGTGGATGGTTTGCCTTCTGCAACGCGCCAAGCCCCGGCACCATGAAGCTCTCGGCGCATCGGGGCGGTGACAGTACCGATGTGATCGAAGTCGCGGTGCCTGGTGATGGCGTGTTGCGACGCGAACTGTTTCTCGGTTCGACACTCGCCGAGGCGCCACGCGCGACAGAGACCGGTGTGCGTCTCTCGGGTATCGTTCTCGCCGGGCGTGATGGCTCGCCGCTGGCCGACGCGCAGGTGAGCATCATCGGTGGTCCGGAAGCGCGTGCCAACGAACGCGGACAGTGGGCGATCGTCAGCGCGCCAGTGGGCACCCGCACGCTCGAGGTACGCGCCGTGGGACACTATCCCGTTCGTCGTGCCGTCGATGTCATGGACGGAGTGGCACCGATACGCGTGTCACTCGTGACGCTCAAGTCGGTGCTGGATACCATGAAGACCGTGTCGAAGCGGCGCGTGAACACGAACCTGATGGGATTCCATGAACGCCGGCAGATGGGCAACGGACAGTTCTTCGGTCCCGAGGATGTCGAACGTTTGAGGCCGCTGCAGACGTCCGATCTCTTTCGACAGGTGCGCGGACTCATGCTGGATCGTGGACAGGCCAGCGACTTGTCCTCGCCGTTCGAAGGGCGTGCGGCAACCACGCGGGCCGCACCGGCGCCGGAAAACAAGTTCGTCATGCGCGGACTGTTCGCGCCCAATTGCATTCCCACGGTGTTTCTGAATGATCACCGGCTCAATGACATCAATGCCGAAGATCTCGATGGATTTGTGCGACCACGCGAGATTGCCGGCATCGAGATCTACTCGCCCACGCAGGCACCGGCGCAGTTTCAGCCCGGCTTGTCAGGGTGCGGCGCGATCGTCATCTGGACACGCTAGCGCGTTCGGCGCCTCAGAGGAGGTTGAATCGGATGATGTGCCAGATCGCCGCCACACCGTCGCGCCAACCGATCTTCTTGCCTTCCGCGTAGGTGCGTCCCGAATACGAAATCGGCACTTCAAAAATGCGCACGCGTTGCTGCGCCAGTCGTGCCGTGATCTCTGGCTCGAACCCGAAGCGATTGGACGTGAGTACCAAGCCGCGCGCGAGATCGCCTCGAATCGCCTTGTAGCACGTCTCCATATCCGTCAGGTTGAGATTCGTGAACACATTGCTGGCGAGTGTCAGCAGGCGATTGCCGACGGAGTGCCAGAAATAGAGCACACGATGCGGGCCACTGAGAAAGCGTGAGCCGAACACGGCATCAGCTTTGCCTTCGATGATCGGCTGCAGCATCTGCGGCCAATCGGCCGGGTCGTATTCGAGATCGGCATCCTGCACGATGACCACATTGCCCGTGCTGATCGACAGCGCCGTGCGAATGGCCGCGCCCTTCCCTTCGTTCACGTCCTTGTGCACCAGCCGGTTGATCATCCCCTCGGCCAGCAGCCGGTCGAGAATGGCGCGCGTGCCGTCGGTGGAGCAGTCGTTGACGCAGATGATCTCTTTCTTCACCGACACCGAACGCACCTGCTTGACGATGAATTCGATCGTCTGTTCTTCGTTGTACACGGGAATGAGCACAGACAACGTCAGGTCGTCGGACGAAAGCGGCGTCGCCCCCCGCATGCGCGGCAGCGCGTCAATCGACGGACCCGTGGTATCCTGGGCTCGCCGGCCAATGGATCGTCTTGGGGACAGCAACGACATCATGACTCGGAACCTTGATGTGCTTCTTGAAACGGTGACTTCGGACAGTGTCCTTTTTCAGGACATACTGGTCAGTGCGACTGTTGCATTCAGCCACATATTGCCGCACAACCGTGCCGTCGGCAAGGTTTGGTCCCAGAACACCGGCGCGTCTGTCAGGATGGACGGCGCGTATCCAGCAGCTCAACCAGTCGAGTCAGATCGATATTTCCGCCAGACACCACACAGACAGTTTTCCAGTGGTGTGATGTCCCATTGCGGCGCGCGGCGAGCGCTGCCGCAACCGGCGCGGCCCCGGCGCCTTCGGCGATGATGCGACTGCGTCCAGCCAGCACACCAATGGCCTCCGCCACCTGCGCGAGTGTCACCACGCGGGAACCGTTCAGCAAACGCCTGGCCAATGGCCACATCTCCGGCAGCACACTCGCTGAGCCAATGCCATCGACGAAGCTGGGCCGGTAGTCAATTTTTGTGATGGCACCGGCGGCGAGTGCCGCACTGAATGCTGCGGAAGTTTCCACTTCGCAGGCCAGTAGCGCTGTGGAGGGGCGGAGCGCCCGGACCGCCGCCGCGATGCCGCAACTGAGCCCGCCGCCGCCGTACGGGATGAGGATTTCGTCCACATCCGGCAGGTCTTCCAGGATCTCGAGTCCGATGGTGCCGTTGCCGGCCATCACCGCGTGATCACTGACGGGATGAATGAAAAACCCGCTCGCGCCCGGGAATTGGCGCGTCATCAACACCTGCCACCATTCGGCAAACGGGACTTTGATGAACGTGCCGCCCAGTCGCGTGATCGCGTCGAGTTTTGTGGCAGGCGCATGATCCGGCACCACCACCGTGCAGGGAATGCCCAGGCGCCGCGCGTGCCACGCCACGCCCTGCGCCATATTGCCGGCGCTTGCCGTCAGGACACCGTCAGCGAGTTGGTCCGGAGTGGCGCAGGCGATCGCGTTCCCGGCTCCGCGCAATTTGAATGACCCGATGGGCTGCAGATTCTCGAGCTTGAGATAGATCTCCGCCTCATCGACGTTGAGTCGCACCAACGGTGTGCGCATCACCGAGTCCGCAATCCGCGCGCGCGCCGCCTGAATGTCGGCAAGCGTCGGCGCGCGTGCTTCGCGCACGTCAGCCATCATCGCGCGCGCCGCCGAGTTCGACGGTAACCCCCACTCCCAGTGCGAGCGCCTGCTGGTGCACGTAGTGCGCCGCCGCGAGATCCTCAACTGCCAATCCAAGCGATTTGAAGAGCGTGACCTCGGCTGGCGTCTGGCGGCCGACGACGCGCCCCAGCAGGACCTCACCCAGTTCGCCGGCGATGTGCGTCGCGTCGATGGCGCCTTCGCGCAGCGGCTCGATGATATCCCCCGCTTCATTGAGCGCCGACTCGCGTCGATCAACAATGACGCGTGACCCAACGACAGCCGGCGTATCGAGTTCGCGAGACGTCGCGACACTCGCGCCAACAGCATTCACATGCGTGCCCGACGCGATCCACGCGCCGTGCAGCACGGGTCGCGTGGATGCCGTGGTGGTGCAAATGATGTCCGCGCCATCCACCGCCGCTTGCACGGAATCGTGAACCAGTACTGGCAGACCGTGTCGCGCGGACTCTCGATGGGCAAACCGTTGTGCGTGTTCGATGTCTCGACTCCACACGCGCACCTCGGTGATCCGTCGCGCGTGCGTCATGGCAGTCAGGTGCGACCGCGCTTGCACGCCGCTTCCCAATATCGCAAGCACCGTCGCATTCGGGCGTGCAAGTGCGCGTGTGGCCACGCCACTGACGGCGGCGGTGCGAATGGCGGTGATCGCGGTGGCATCCACGACAGCCTGCAGTTGCCCGTGCAGCGTGTCGAACAACAGGACCGCGCCCTGATGCGAGTCGAACGTGGTGCCGTGATTACCCGGAAAGACAGTGATGGCCTTGAGTCCCGTGGCCTGCAGCGTGACCACGTAGGCGGGCATCAAGGCCAGCAGTCCGCCGGCATCCGGCAATCGGTGAATGTGCCGCAGTGGCAACACCGCATCGCCGCGCGCGAGCGATTTGAGCGCATCGGTCATCACGTCCATGCACGCGTCCATCGGCAGCAGTCGCTGCACATCGGCTTGCGTGAGAACCAGCATCCTCGCTACCAGCGCAGCGACTTGAGAAATGCCAGGTTCTGTTTGGCACTGGCCAATTCGTCGGACGCGCCTTCCTGTTCGACGAAGCACGGCTTCTTGGCCAACTCGGGGATGGCCGCAAGAAAGGCGCGCAGGTCGAACGTGCCGGCGCCCAGCTCGGTGTCACGCGAGCGATCGGGGACGACGTTCTTGAGGTGAAAGCTCCAGCATTTGGCGCGATGGCGGGAGAGAAAATCCATTGGATCCCCGCCGCCCATGAGCATGTTGCCGCAATCGAGCTGCAGGCGCACCACCTTGGGATCGATGGTGTTCGCGAACACTTCGATTGGTACTTCCCCCTGCAGTTTGCGCTCGTGGTTGGGCTCATTGTGAAACGCCAACCAGATTCCGTATCGGCGTGCCACCTCGCCCGCGACGTTGAATCGCCCGGCCCAGAGCTTCCACGCGTCCAACGATTTGTTGGTTTCTGCAGGCAGACTGGGGACAATCAGGTATTGATGTCCGATCTGCTTGGCAGTGTCGAGCGACCGCTCCCATTCCGTGAGAATGGTCTCCGGCGCCATGTGGGCCGACGGGGCCTTGAGGCCAGTGCGCTTGAGCGAATCGCGCACCTCTTTGGTGGTCTGCCCGAAGTTCTTGAAGCTCCAGAGCAACTCCACATCGGTATACCCCATCGCCGCCAGCGCCTCGAGGGTCTTCTCGGGGCCAGCCTTCATCGCGTTCCGCACGGCGTAGAGCTCGATGCCGATGCGATCGAGCTGGCCGACACGTGTCGCCGTCGGTCCGTGGCTCGGGGACAATCCGCGTCCCAGGAGCGTGGTCGGCCCGGAGGCCACGAGGCCGGCGGCGGAAGCGCCGACGGCCGCCAGAAAATCGCGTCGTTCCATGTCGGGAACCTACCCCGCCGCCGCGCCACGGCAACCGAACGCGGGCGGTGTTCTGCGCGTAGTTTCGGGGTACGCGCCGGCCGAGCCGGCGACTTTGCTCCCCTCTGCTCCGGAACAGGGCATGATCCGCGTCTCCCCCCGCGCGTCGTTTGCAGTCGCGCTCGCACTCCGTGTGACGCCCGCACTGCTGCTGCCAGTGGCAGCCGTCGCACAAACCGGCACCCAAAGCAGCGGCACCGGTGCCGCCGCCAATGGATGGAATCCACAGGAAGTGCTGCGCACGGAACGGTTTGTCAAACCGCCCGCCAACATCGAACGGATGATCATGGCGCCGCGTGTTGACATTTCGTTCACGAATGCGAGCCCGGACCGCAGCTGGTTTCTGCGCACCACCGGCGCGGACCGCGGCGATATCAAGGCGTATGGCAAGTCACACCTCTGGTTGGGCGGCTTGCAGATCGATACCCGCGCCAATCGCGCGCGAGCCGTGACGACGAGCACACGCACCGGCATCACGCTGATCAACCCGCGCACGGGCGCGACGAAATCCATCGACGTCCCCGCGGGTGCCACGATCAGCGCGCCGATCTGGTCGCCCTTGGGCACACAGGTCGCGTTCATCGCCAATTTCGACAACGCATCGGTCGTCTATGTCGGTGACGTGGCGACGGGCAAGAGCTCGGCGTTGTCCAAGACACCGCTGAACGCGACGATGGTCACCGACATCGACTATACCGGCGACGGCAAGTCGATCGTTGCCACGCTGGTGCCCGAGGGGCGCGGTCCGGCGCCGACGCACGGCGAGGGTGATATCGAGGATGGCCCGCAAGTGCGGCTCACCGAGTCCAAGGCAATTCCGCAGCCGGTGCACTTCAGCCTGCTGCAGGATCCGCATGACAAAGCGATGGTGAAGTACTACACCACGTCGCAACTGGCGCTCATCGATGTGAAGGCGCGCGCGGTGAAGAAGATTGGTGCGCCCCGCATGATCCGCGCGGTGGATGCCTCACCCGACGGCGCACATTTCCGCGTCACCGTGATGACCGAACCGTTTTCGTATCTGGTCCCGGTCAACAGTTTTGGTTCCGTGCAGGAGCTCTGGGACGCGACAGGACGCGTCATCACGACGTTGGCCACCACGCCACTGCGCGAGGGCGCGGGTGGTGATGCCGGCGCCTTTGGCCGCGGCGGCGGTGCGGCTCCGGCCGATACGGGCAAGCGCAACCTGCAGTGGAATCCGGTTGGTCCGGGACTCGTGTATCTCCAGTCCGTCTTCGCCACGGCGGCCGGCGGCGGACAAACGCCGGCGCGTGGTGGCCAACCGGCCGGACGCGGCGGCGCGGCGCCTGCCGGTGGACGTGGCGCGCCAGGGAACGCCGCCGCGCGACCGCAGCCGACCAGTGTGCGTTACATGAACTGGTTGCCGCCGTATGGCCCCACTGATACCAAGGTCATCTACGAAGGCGGCCCGCAACTCAGCACGGTGGCCTACAGCGCCGATGCCAAAACGATGTTCGTGGCCGACAGCGGCGCGGTGATCGCCATTCGCGATGGCAAGCGCATGAGCCTCGGCCGCACCGTCACACTCCCCGCCGGCGGCGGTGGCGGATTTGGCGGCGGTGGGCGCGGCGGCGCAGGCGGCGGAACCGACACCGTCTCCGTCGGTGCGCTGCTCACCAAACGCGGCCCGATTGGGCAGTCGTTCGTCCTCGTGTCCAAAGACGGGAAATACGCCGCGGTCTCTGGAACGCGCACTCCCGGCGCCAAGTGGAATTCAGAAGCGCCACGCCCGTGGGTGGATCGTGTCGAACTCGAAACCGGAGCACGCACGCGCGTCTTTGAAAGCCCCACCAACGGCTACGACGAATTTGTCACCGCACTCGACGACGACGTGTCGCAGTTCATCTACACACACGAGTCACCGACGGTGATTCCCGACGCCTACCTGCGTGACGTGGCTGCCAACACCGCGAAGAAGCTGACGAACAACGTGGACGTCGGCCCCGAAGTGACAAGCGCCAAACTCACCCGCTTTCAAGTCACGCGTCCGCGCGACGGGTTCAAGTTCTGGGTGGAGATCACCATGCCGCGCGACTGGACGCCGGGGACGCGGCTGCCGGGTGTGATCTGGTTTTATCCGCGTGAGTATACGGGGCAGGCCGAATACGACCGTTCACGGTTTGCCACCAACATCAACAAGTTCCCCGAGGTCCCGTCGGCGCGTCCCGCCTCGTCCACCAAGTTGTGGGTGAGTCAGGGATACGCCTTCATCGAACCCGACCTGCCGATCTTCGGCGACTCGGGTCGCATGAATGACAACTACACGCGCGATCTCAAAGAAAACCTCGACGCCGTACTCGACGCCGTCGTGGACATGGGCTTTGTGGACCGCAACAAGATGGGCATCGGCGGCCACAGCTACGGCGCGTTCAGTACGGTGAATGCGATGACGCTTGTGCCGTACTTCAAGGCCGGCATCGCAGGCGACGGCATGTACAACCGCACCCTCACCCCATTCGGCTTCCAGAGTGAGCGGCGCAACTTCTATCAGGCGCAGGACACGTACCTCGACATGTCGCCGTTCCTCAGGGCGGACAAACTGGCGGGAGCGCTGTTGATGTACCATGCCATCGAAGATCAGAATCAGGGCACCGATCCGATCAGCTCGCGCCGCATGTTCATGGCCCTGCAGGGGCTGGGCAAACCGGCGGCGCTGTACATGTATCCGTACGAAGATCACAGTGTGGCCACCTATGCCAGCGATCTCGATCTCTGGGGACGCTGGGTCGCCTGGATGGACACGTACGTGAAGGGTACGGGCGCACAGCCGCGCACGGTCGTTCCCTGATCTGTTCACTCACACCGGGCCGTCGTGACTGCACCGCGCTTCTTTTCGGGCGCCGCTGAGTTCCGCACCTGGCTGACAACCCACCACGATTCGGCTTCCGAACTCGTGGTGGGTTTTCACCGTGTGAACACCGGCACGCCTTGCATGACGTGGACCGAAGCGGTGCGCGAGGCGCTCTGCTTCGGCTGGATCGATGGCATCGTCAAACGTATTGATGACTCGACCTACTCACGGCGCTTCACGCCGCGCAAAGCAAGAAGCATCTGGAGCGCCGTCAATGTGCGGCACGCGCAGGAGTTGATCGACGCCGGGCGCATGGAGCCTGCGGGGCTCGCCGCATTCGCGGCACGCACTGATGGCCGGTCCGGCGTCTACAGTTTCGAGCAACCGAGGTTGGAATTGCCGGAGCCGTACGCCGGGGCGCTCCGAGAGGCCACGGGTGCCCAGGCCTTCTGGGAATCGCTGCCAGCCTCTTATCGTCAAGCCGCCGCGTGGTGGGTGATCAGCGCCAAGCAACCCGCAACACGGGAACGCCGGACTGCCACCCTCATCCAACACTGCGCCCAACACAAGCGCCTCCCGCAGTTCGTCGATCCGCGGAAGCGGACCCGCGACTGACAGACGCACGGACGCTGCGGGTGAGCCGCCAGAGCGCGAGCCGTCCCCTGCCCCTAGTTTGAAGGGATGTCTCCTTACGCG
>JAGNMU010000278.1 GCA_017991005.1 Gemmatimonadaceae bacterium
ATCTGACGATGGCCGGGGCGTTCCACAAGGCGGCTGTCGCCCAACGTAACTCTGCATGGGAAGAAATCGAACACCTGCGCGCCGAGCTTGCGGAGTGCCGCAGTAAGCCGCAAGACTCGAACCCTTGAATATACGTTTGGTTGTGCGCCACAGTGAATATAAATCAATCACTTGGCATGCGGCGGAACACGGCCAGGCGCACGCATTGGATGGGAATCCTGGATGGCAAGAATCACTCCCACGTCGTAGCCGGCAGCTCCCCCACGATGTCCGCATAGCCCCCAGGTATCGCCCTGCCCAGGCTGCGCACGTCCGCCCAGATCGAGCGCAGCGCCACGCGGTGCGCGTCCCTGACCACGATGGCCCGGGCGCCGTCTGCGGCCAGCTCGGGGTCTGCGCTGCCCGCCTGCGAACAGGCATCAATGATCGAGTCGTACTCGCGCGTTGCGGCGAACGCATCCAGTCGCGCACGTACCCCGTCACGCACCTCGGCACGCAGCGCCTGTGTCAGATCCAGCAACGCGGCGTTGAACGCCTGCACGTTGTGCTTGCCCCACACACCCGCATCGAAGGTCAGCAATCCCCCACCGATCCACACCACTGGCGCCGCGCCGCTGACGATCTCGTGCGTGGCGGCGTTGATGTCCCATGCGGCGTGCTGCCCCACCTGCAGGTGATCCGTGAGGTCTACGGTGGCGGCGTTGGCGAAAACGTAGTAGACCCGGTTCGTGGTTTTGGCGCGGACGATCTGCATGGTGATTACCCCTTGACCAGTAGTTTGGTCGCCGCCGTGGCAAGCCCCGCATAGATACCGAGCGTGCCCGGCGTTGTGCTCAGCGCGCCGTCGTCAGCGAAATAATATTTCGCGCCAGTCGTCAACCCGGTTTGCGCATCATCCACCGCGCCGATCACCTGTATCGTCGCCGTGGTGGTGTCGCTGTATGCCCCGTTGCTGACGCCGAGATACTGTTTCGTGGTGAGGTTCAATTCGGCGCCCACCTGGATCACGGAGGCCTGCCCCGCGTTGCTGGAAGCTGTCACGGCATACGGAAAAACCGCGCGTGCCGCGTTGCTGTCGTAGGTCATCTGGCCGCCAGTCCATCCGGCCGTTGTCACCACGCGCGCCGTCATGGGTGTAATCGACGTGCCGGACACTGTGCCGACAACCGCGAGGCGCCCGGAGAGGTTCGACAGGTAGCAGAAAATGACGCGCGAACTGCCGCACGCCGCTGCCGTCATCTCGGTAACGGTGCCAGATACCTGCGAGGACAGTGTGGCAGCAGATCCGAAGCTGATCGACGTACCGGATACCGTGCCGACGATGGCTTTGGCGTAATACGATCCCGTGTTGCACGTATACCCGATCACCACTTTGCCGGAGGTGGCATCAAACGCGATGTCAGACGAGGCAACCGCGTCGGTCTCCCACGTCGCAATCGACCCGTAGCTTATCGTCGTGCCCGTGACCGACGCGACCACCGCTTTGCCGTCCGACTCGTGAAAGCTGATGACGGTCTTGCTGAGCGCCGAGTCGTAGCAGCACGCGAGCTGCGTGGCGACCGCCGCCGTGATCTGCGCCGGGGTGTTGATCGTGATCACAGTGCCCGAGAGCGTGGCGACCACGCCCTGCGGGTAGTTGGATGCGCCTTGGTACACGATCACCATCGCGGTCGCCGCCGCGTGGTAGCAGATGTCGGGGTTGTAGATCACGGTCGCGGTGTTGTTGACCAGCACCGCCGAGCCGAAGCTGATCGACGTGCCGGACACGGTGCCAGCGATCGCATAGAGATCGGTGCTCGCATCGCCGTACAGGATCACCACCTTGCCCTGCCCGACGTGGAAGGCGCACCGGTGGTAGGCGCTGGCGGCCGACAGAAAAACCACCGGCGTGCCGAAGGTGATCGCACCGCCTGAGATCGTCCCCACCACGGCGGTGCCGTAGTTGCTGTTGCCGGTGTCCCGGTAGGCCACCACAACCTTGTTGTTCGTCGAGTCGAAGCAGGCCGCGATGTAGTCCGTGCCGCCGGCATCGAACTGCACGCCCGTTGCCCAGGTGTTGCCCGCGTAGATGCCGGACACCACGGACACGGTGCCGTCGCTGTTTAGCACGACGTGCGAGCCATTCGACAGCGCGCCCGATGCCGTGGCAGTCGTGGTCGGCACACCAGACGAACCAGTGGCGCCCACCGCGCCGGACAGCTTGATGGTCCAGTCCGTGAAAGTGCCTGCGCCTTCGGAGCGCGTGACGTTGACGATGATGACCCCGGTGCCGCTGGTGTAGCTGGTGACGAGTCCGCTCATCCACACGTTGCTGTCGGAGGTGCGCGACACGATGACCGGATCGCCCACGCCGAAACTTTTGCCGGTCTGCGTGGTGAAGGTCTTCGAGCCGGTGCCCGTTGCTCTCGACGTGGTGGACGTGCCGCTGCGCGCATCCACCGCGTTCGCCGCTGCCGCTGCGTCTGATGCGACATCCGCTGCCGTCAACACGACATCCTGCACGAGCGGGAAAAAGTGCGTGCGGTGCCCGCCGTTGTTCATGTCCTTCGCGGACTCACCCGCGTCGGAGTACGTGTTCCCCTGCAGGGTGACCTGCGTCATACCAGTTCCCTCAGCTTGATCGGCAGCGACCACACGTTGTAAAAAGGATGCTCGATCGCCGTCAGTTCGTGCAGGTGCCCGTGGAATCCGAGCCGCTGCGACATATCCATGTCGGCGGGGAAAGGCAGGTACACCACCTCTTCCGTCGTGCCTGACAAGCGCTGAAGCTCATGCATGTACTTGGCTTCCTCCGGTGCCAGCCAGTTGAGCACCAAGTTGGCTTCCCTCACCTTGCGCCGCACCGTTGACCACCGCGCGCCACTGTCGGCATAGTCGGACGTGGACAGATCGGTCCAGCGTGTCTCAAAACCGTAGCTCATGTTGTACGTTGGCTGCACACCCGCGCCCGCAAACAACCGGCCCACCTGCACGTAGCCATCCGCGTTGCCGGTGTCCGTGATCTCGATCGTGAGATACCGCGCTGTGTATCCCTGCGACGCGGCGTGCATGGCGGGGAATGGCGAGCGCAGATATTCATCGCCCACGGCACCGATCCACCACGTCGCATCCTCCCATTCGAGTATGTCGTCGAAGGTCATCGTCCACACATTCAGCGCACCTGAGTCATAGACCTCCGCGCCACCGGACGTGCTGCCGAGCTTCACGCGCCACGTCGCGGCCGCGCTGCAGTTGTGATTGACCAGCGCGAATACCCGCGTGGTTTTCGACGTGCCGAAGTCGCACAGGATTTTGGTGCTGGTAGTGAGTGCGTTGGTGCTGCGCGCGACTTCGGCGAGCGCGGGTGTGCCGACGTTGGTGACCGGCAAGCCGGCGAGCCACGATCCGCCGGTAAGCGTCGCGGTTGTCGTCAGGTTGCGGAATCCGATGATGATGTTGCTCATCCCCACAACCCCAGGCCGATCATGCGGCGGTCACACTGGATGTGCTGCGTGATGACGCGAAACTTTTTGCCCGCGTCCAAACCGAATCGTGGCATCAGGATCTCCACCGTGTCATGTAGCTCAAGCGCGAGCGTGTCATCCGTCAACGGCACCTCGCAGGTGTAGAACTCCCGCCGCGTGCCGAAGAGCGTGAAGTACGCCGACGCGAACGACGTCCACTGCGTCGAGTTCGCAATGGCCCGCACCTCGGTTTCGATCACTTCCGCCAGCGCGCCCGGGTTTGCCGTGAGCGTCGAACCCTGTTCGCTGCTGTTCGTCGCCCACCATGGATCGCGCGTGAGGTAGTCCTGCATGGTGCCCGTCACGCTCGACGCGAGATTGCTGGGCCACGTCCTGCCGGAGCGCAGCGTGATGCTGTAGACCGGCGCCTCCATATCGGCGACCGCGATGCGCTGCCAGTCGCGCGCGTTGTGCTGCGTGAGCGTGTATTCCGCCGTCACGCCCGGCGCGGCAAAGGCGCCGCAGACAAGCGCGTCCTGTGCCGTCATGCCGAAGTAGCTGAGGCTCGATACGCACGCCTCTTCGCAAACGTCCAGATACGTGCGCGAGTCATCAACGAGCAGCGACCCGATAGCCACCGTACCCGTACCGCCCGTGATACCCGCCAGCGCCGCGACGGGCACGATAGACCACGCCGCGCCCGACGTTTGGTTGCCATTCGCGTAGACGCGCACGTCAAAAATCGGCACGCTGCCGAGCCGCACATAGACTGGCCCCACGCCGGCCGCGCCGAAGAAAAAGCGGCACTGGCCTGCGCTGGGCGACGTGGCGATGAGATCGGCTTGCGTGGTGTAGTCCGCGCCGCGCGTGATGGCGACGCCACCCTCATAGCAGGCAAAGGACGCGGCGAGAGAGCCAGGGCTTGTGGACTGGACGTAGTAGATGAGCGACGACGGGCTCAGGGAGATGGGGGGAATGAATCCCGGATCGGACGATACCCACTGTTTCAGCGTGCCGACAAGCGCAGAGGAACCCTCCACACCACCGGAGCCGTCGAAGGTTGCCGTAACCATCGGCCGCTCCATGAGGTACAGCCGGTCGCGGAGCTTGATCCGCACCTCACTGAAATCCGCGTGAAGGCTCTTGGCGTAGGCGATGTAGACCGTGGCGTAGTCGGCAGGATACGCGCCGTCCTCGGGGCCATATCTGACCGTCACCTTGCCGCCGCTGATGCCGTAGTTGATCCAGGTATCCAGCCCGCCATCCGCGTTGATCAGCACCAGTTCGCCATAGGCAGGACGCACCGCGCCGAACACGCGGTTGCCGCTGAACAACTCGCGCCGCAGGCTGCCCGCGGATTTGAGGCGTGCGGCCACGTAGGTGTCAGCCGGCGTGTCGGTGGGTTTCGTCGCAAACCCCGACGTGCCGAAATAGCTGGTAGCTGTGGTGCCAGCACCGTCTGTAACCACCGTGATCTCGGCCACGTAGCGATAGACCGTCATGCGCGTGCCGCTTCAAGATCGGCAGCCCGCTCCATCGCAGCCAGGCTCAGTTTGATTTCGACAATCTGAGTTTGCAGCGCCTCGAAGGCCGCCGCGCGCTGGCGGATTTCCGCTTCCTGATTGGTGACGGTCTGCTGCAGCAACTCGATTTGCCGATTGGCCGCCGCCGTCTGCTGTTCCGCCTGATCCTGCAAATCGGCCTGCCGATCCACCAGTGCTTCGCGGATTTCCCCGAGCGCGCTGATCTGCTGATCCGTGGTGTCAATCACGATCTGCTGTGCGTCGGCCTGCACCTGCTGCGCGGCGTCGATCGACTCCAGCGTGGTGAGCTGCTGCATGAGCAGCGACGTGTCCGACACGCCCATCGCGCCCACCTCACGCAGCGCACCCGTCACGGCGCCGAAAATATCCGCGTAGGGGCTGGTAGCGCCGCCGAAATAGCCCTGCGCTTCCTGCAGATACGATCCCGCCACGGACTGGAGGTTGCCCAGCGCGGCCATATCCCCACCGCGCGCACCGCCCAGCGTGCGATCGAAGAGCGATCGTGCCGCGCCGAGCTGGTCGCCCGGATTCAGCGCCGACAGGTCACCGAACTGCAATTCGTCGACGAAGCCAATCAGGTCGCGCGTGATCGACTGCAGCGATTCCGCCGCGTCGATCTGCTGACGAAGCCCGTCAATCTGCGCGTCGCGTGCGCTGGCCTCCAGATCAATGATGGTCTGGGTTTGATCCAGCCGTGAGTTGAGCGACTCTTCCTCGATCCGCGCCTGCAGCTGGATGCGCTGCACCGCCACGCGCGCCGCTTCGGCTGCCGTGCCGGACGGATCGCTGCTCGATCCGATCGCGCCGAAAAGACTGGCCTCGCGCTCGCGCAGCAGCGCCACTGCTGCCGAACCGCCCTGCGCCACGCGCAGGTCGAATATCTCGCGATCCAGCGACACCAACGCCCCGCCGATACTGCCGATCGTGCCCAGCGTCGCGCGCAGCCGATCCACCGCGCCCGGCTCCGGCATCTGGCCCAGGGCATCGGCAAGGTCTGCCGTCATCCGCCCGAGCTGGTCACTGGTCTCGCGCCACGTGTCTACCAACGTCTGCGCCGGCGGGTCGAT
>JAGNMU010000279.1 GCA_017991005.1 Gemmatimonadaceae bacterium
TAGTCCCCACCGACCAGATCAATCGCCACATCGATCCCGCGACCGGCGGTCCATCGGCGTGCCGGTTCGGCCAGCCAACCCCGATCGCCCGGCAGGCAGCCGTCCTCGAGACCGACGGCTTTCGCGGCTTCGAGCTTCGCGGCGCCACGCGCCGTCCCGAACGGGACCGCACCCAGCAGGCGGGCAATCTGCACGGTGGCCAGACCGACGCCGCTCCCCACCGCGTGAATCAAGACCCGATCGCCCGGTCGAACGTCGGCCTGCCGGAGCGCGTCCATCGCGGTGATGCAGGCCTCTGGCGATGCACCGGCCTGTGTCCACGAGAGCGTGGGTGGAATCGCCGCCACGGCGCGCTCGTGGGTCACGAGGTACTGCGCGTGTGCGCCGCCGCCAACCAGACCGGCAACGCGATCGCCACGAGACCACAGCGACACACCGGGGCCCACCCCGGCCACCTCGCCGGCGAACTCGAGTCCCGGAATGTCCTGCGGCACGCCGGGCGGAGGATTGTAGCGCCCGGCTCGTTGATGGAGATCGGCGCGATTGAGCGCGCTGGATCGTACGCGGACCAGAATCTCGCCGGATCCCGGATGGGGGATCGCGCGTTTGGATAAGACAAGGACGTCGGGACCACCAGGCGCCGTGATGACGGCGGCCCGCATTGTCTGCGGCAGGGACATGGCTCGCTCGGCTCAGAGAAGATGTCCCACAATATGTCGGTCCCGAGGTCCACGCCGAGTCCCTTATTTCGCACCATCTTAGCACTGAAAGCAAGCACCTACTTGCGGGCAAGTATGTACTTGCATTAGCCTGCGGGATGATTGAGGACCATCGCCACCGAATTCTCCACGCCGCCGCGCGCATCTATGCGCAGCATGGTTGGCGTGGTGCGACCACCCGGCGCATCGCGGAAGAAGCGGGCGTCAACGAAGTCACGATCTTTCGGCAGTTCGGTTCCAAGGACGCGCTGCTGGACGCGGCCATGCGCGAGTGCGCCCGACTCGAGCAGGAGGCCACGCTGCCGCACGAACCCGCGCATCCGGAGCGTGAGCTCTTTCATTGGGTGCATGCGCATCATGCGTCGCTGTCGTCGATGCGTGACATCGTGCGCCAGATGATGAGCGAGGCCACGGAACGACCGGAAACCGCGGTGTGCGCCGCGGAAGGACCCAGCGGTGCGTTCGCGCAGTTGCGACAGTACGTCGTGCAGTTGCGGCGGCATGGCTTCATCAGCGATCCCGAGTCCACACGCCCGGGCGATGTGCGCGGTGCGGTGACGATGTTGATGGGCGCGATCTTCGCCGATGCGATGAATCGCGAAATTATTCCCGCGATGTTTCCGCAATCGGCAGACGATTCGTTACACGCCTACGTTCGCATTTTCCTGCGAGGCATCGGGGCGACTGCGGAACCTTCCGCCGCCACCGGACGTACGGCTCGACGCGGCACGAGCACTTCACAATCATCGAACGAATGATGGCGAGAACACTTTCCCGGATGCTGCTGAGCGCGATTCTGATCGGACCGTCGGTCCTGTCCGCGCAGCAAGGGGCATCCGTTTCCACGACGGCGCCGATGCCGCTGTCACTCGACGAGGCCCTGCGATTGGCTGCCGGGACCAGTGAATCGGTTGCGCTGGCGCGCGCCGGTGAACAGCGCGCACGCGGACAGCAGGCGCAGGCGCGATCGGCGTTGATGCCGCAGCTGGCCACCACGCTCAACTGGCAGAAGCAGCTGCAGAACCAATTCGCGGCGATCGCCAAACGGGCTGGCACCGACAACAGCGGCGGCTCGACGGGTGGTGACACGACCACGGCGGGTGGCGATGCGACGTCGTCTATCACACGCATTTTTGCATCGGAGTACAACTTTTCGTTCGGCCTCACGGCGAACCAGCCGCTGTACACGGGCGGCCGCGCGACGGCCAACATCCGTGCGGCACGCGCGGGCCGCGAGTCGGCCGAGATCGGCATCACCAGCGCGCAGGCGCAGGTGAAGCTCGATGTCACGCAGGCCTATTACGATGCGCTGCTCGCCGACCGGCTGCTCACGATCTCCGACTCCACAATCGTGCAGGCCGAGCGCACGCTGCGACAGGTCCAGCTCACACGCAGTGTCGGCAGCACGTCCGAGTTCGAGCTCATCCGTGCGCGCGTCACGCGCGACAATCAGCGGCCAGCGTGGTTGCAGGCGCGCACCTCGCGCGACCTCGCGTACACCCGGTTGCGGCAGCTGCTCGATATTCCCGATGATCGCCCGCTGGCGCTCACCGACTCCATCGTCGAAACGGCGGCGACGGCGACCGTGGCGCCCGCTCCGGTCACCACGGTGAACGTGTCGGCCAGCGAGGTGCTGCGCATCGATCCCGCTGTGCAGGCACGTGTGGCGCGCACGCTCGGTGAGAGTGATACGGATATCGCGCGGCGCGCGCCGGTGCGGCAGGCGCTCAAGGGTGTGGAAGTGGCGCAGCAGCAACTCAAGGCCACCAAGGCCTCGCGCATTCCGCAAATCGCGGCGACGTCCACGTATCAGCGGCTCGCGTATCCCACCAATGTGCTCCCCGGCAGTTTCTCCGACTTCTTTCCCAACTGGACTGTGGGCGTCGGTCTATCCTTCCCGTTCTTCACGGGCGGTCGCGTGCGCGGCGAGATTCTCGCGGCGGAGGCCGCGGTGAACGAGGCCAAGCAGCGACTCAAGCTCGCGCAGGAAGGGGCGGCGCTCGACGCGCGGGCCTCGTCGCTGCGTTTGTCCGAAGCGGAAGCGGCGTGGCAGGCGAGCGTTGGCACCGCCGAGCAAGCGCAGCGCGCGTACGAAATTGCGGAGGTGCGCTTCCGCGAAGGCATCTCCACGCAGCTCGAACTCTCCGAAACACGTGTGCAGCTGCAGCAGGCGCTGGCCAATCGCGCCAGAGCGGCACGTGATCTGCAGGTCGCACGAAAGCGGCTCGAATTGCTGCGCGACCTTCCATTGTCGTCAGGCTCCACCACGTCCACCGGCTCGAATCCATGATGAACACCATGCGCCCGACGGCGCCCATGCTCACGACGGCGATCGCTGTCGCCGCCGCCCTCGTGCTCGGCGCGTGCAACAAAAAAACCGAAGCCGCGGACACCACGGCCGCCGCCGTGCAGATGATCGGTCCTGACAACATTGCGGTTGCCACGACCGACACCCTGCGCAGCGGACCAGCCATCTCCGGCACGCTCATCGCAGACCGCGAGGCCCGCATCCGTGCCGAAATTTCCGGCGCGGTGCTGCAGCTGTATGTCGACGCCGGCCAGCGTGTCGAAACGGGCACGGTGCTCGCCCGCATCGATGACGCGGTCTTGCAGGATGCCGTGCTCTCGGCGAGATCGGGCGTCACGCAAGCCACCGTGTCCGCCGACCAGGCCGCACGCGAACTCAAGCGCGCGCAAACGCTCGTGGCCGCTGGGGCGATCGCCGAGCGTGACGTGGAAGGTGCGGAGCGCGCCAACCTGTCCGCGCAGGCTCAGCTCGCCGACGCCAAGGCACGCCTCAGCACGGTCGAGAAGAATCTGCGCAGTGCCACGGTGCGCGCGCCGTTTGGCGGGATCGTGGCCGAAAAGTCGGTGAGTGCGGGTGATATCGTCGCGCCCGGTGCGGCGTTGTTCACGGTGATCGATCCGCGCAGTCTGCGCGTGGAAGGCTCCGTGCCGACATCGGCGCTCGGACAGGTGAAAGTGGGAGCGCCGGTGCTCTTCACCGTGAACGGATCCGACCGCGAACTCGAAGGACGCATCACGCGCGTCAGTCCGATGGTCGACGCGCAGACCAAGCAGGTGAAGATCCTCGCGTCGGTGCCGAATGCGCAGAACGCACTGGTGGCGGGCCTCTTTGTCGAAGGGCGCGTGGCGACGGACAAGCGAGTCGCGGTGCTGGTGCCCGAACAAGCGGTCGACCAGACCGGCGTGTCGCCGATCGTGATGCGGCTCAAGGCCGGCAAGGTCGAGCGTGTGGACGTGCAGATCGGTTTGCGTGATGAAGGCGCGGCCAAACTGGAAGTGCGGTCGGGCCTCGCCACCGGTGATACGGTGCTGCTTGGTGCGGCACGCGGTATTTCCGTCGGGTCGTCCGTGGCGGTGTCTGCGCCCAAGGATGCACCCGCGGCACCTGTCAAGAACAACTGAGTCGCCCGCTCGGACTACTCGACACACTTACGAGCACACCATGTTCATTTCCGATTTTGCCATCAAGCGTCCGTTGATCACGGTGGTGTCCGTGCTCGCGCTGGTGGGCTTCGGACTCGTGTCACTGCTGAAGCTGCAGACCGACGAGTTCCCCGAAGTCTCGCCGCCGATCGTGGTCACGACGATTGTGTATCCGGGCGCGTCGCCGACGCAGGTGGAGCGCGAGATTCTCGAGCCCATCGAAGAGGCGATTCAGTCCATCGCGGGCGTGAAGGCGATCAACGGCGAAGCGCGCGACGGGTTCGCCACGATCATCACGCAGTTCGTGTACTCCAAGCCGCTGAATGAGGCGACGCAGGAGATCCGCGACGCCATCAGTCTCAAGCGGCAGGAGCTGCCGCAGGAAATGGAGGAGCCCATCCTGAAGCGGATGAGCCCCAACGACTTCCCGATTCTGACCCTGTCGCTGTTTTCGACGTCCCTGACGCCGGCGCAGCTGACCCAGATTGCCGATCCCGGCGTCACGCGCGAATTGCGTTCGATACCCGGTGTCGCGGACGTCACGGTGTCGGGCGCCGTGAAGCGCGAATTGACGGTCAACCTTGACCCGCAGCGCTTGCAGGCCGCGGGGGTGAGTGTGCCGCAAGTGGTGGCGGCGCTGCAGACCGGCAATCTCGCGGTGCCCGTCGGCCGCGTGACCGGCGCGCTGGACGAAAGCACGATTCGACTGCAGGGACGCCTGGACGGCCCGCAGGACTTCATGCAGCTCGTGGTCGCCGAACGGGGCGGTCGTGTCGTGCGTCTGGGTGACGTCGCCGAAGCGCAGGATGGCGTGGAAGAACAACGCACGCTTGCACTGTTCAACGGCAAGGATGCCGTCGGCATCGAAATCAAGAAGACCAACGGCTACTCCACGACGGCCGTGGCGGCGGCCGTGGAAAAGAAGGTGCAGGAGCTGCAGGCCACGCTCCCCAAGGGCGCGCAGCTCGACATTGTGCGCAACAAGGGTGAGCGCGTCGAGAACTCCGTGGAGAACGTGCAGAGCGCGCTCATCGAAGGCGCATTGCTCACGGTCCTCGTGGTGTTCCTGTTCCTCAACTCGTGGCGTTCCACGGTTATCACCGGATTGGCACTGCCGGTCTCGGTGCTGGCGAGCTTCATCGCCGTCTGGGCGTTCGGCTTCACGCTCAACACGATGTCGCTGCTCGGCCTGTCGCTGGCCATCGGTATTCTGATCGATGACGCGATCGTCGTGCGTGAGAACATCGTGCGGCACGTCGAGATGGGCAAAGATCACTACACGGCGGCGCGTGAAGGCACCGACGAAATCGGTCTCGCTGTGGCGGCGACGACCTTCTCGATCATCGCCGTGTTCATCCCGATCGCATTTCTGGAAGGCGAGTCCGGTCAGTGGTTCAAGCCGTTTGCGCTGACGATCGCCTGCTCAGTGCTGGTGTCGCTGTTCGTCTCGTTTTCACTCGATCCGATGCTGTCGGCCTACTGGCCCGATCCGCATCTCGAAGAGCACCAGAAGTCGTGGATCACCAAAAAGCTCGACAAGTTCAACCACTGGTTCAACGGACTGGCGACGGGGTATCGCGGCGTGATCGGCTGGGCGCTCGATCACCCGAAGTCGATGGTGCTGCTTGCGGTGGCCTCATTCGTGGGCGCGATCGCGATGCCGGCGACGGGCCTGGTCGGCGGCGGCTTCTTTCCGCTCGAGGACAACGCTGAAGTCATCATGGCGGTCGAAGCGCCGTCGGGTGCCAATCTGGACTATCTGCGTCAGAAGGTGAACGAAACGCTGCAGCTCACGCGCGGCTATCCCGAAGTGCGATACACGTTCACGACGGCTGGCGGTGCCAGCGGCGCTGTGGACAAGG
>JAGNMU010000280.1 GCA_017991005.1 Gemmatimonadaceae bacterium
CCCCAGTGGCGACCTGCTGCGAGACGAATTGGTACGCGGTCTGACCGACAGTGGCGTCGATGTCGTGGATGTCGGCGTCGTGCCAACACCGCTGTTGTACTGGAGCTTGCACCACGAGCCCGTGGTCGGCGGCATCCAGATTACGGGCTCGCACAATCCACCCGAGTACAACGGCTTCAAGATGTGCGTCGGCACCGGCTCGATGCACGGTGCGGCCATTCAAACGTTGTACCAGTTGATTGTCTCCGGTGATTTCCCGACCGGGAAGGGGACCGTGCGACACACGCGCGTCGTCGACCGATACGTGGCCGATATGGTCGCCCGTATCGGTCCGCTCCGGCGCGCGGACGGATCGCGCATTTCGGTGGTGTACGATTGTGGCAACGGCGCCGGGGCATTGGTCGCGCCGCAGTTGATGCAGGCGCTCGGCGTCGATGGCATCGGGTTGTACACGGAAAGCGACGGCACCTTTCCCAATCATCATCCCGACCCCACCGTCCCCGAAAATCTCGAGGCGTTGATCGCGGCGGTGCGCACACATGGCGCCGAACTCGGTGTCGCCTTTGACGGCGATGCGGATCGGATCGGTGTCGTGGATCGCGATGGTCGCATCATCTGGGGCGATCACATTCTCATCCTGTATGCGCGCGATGTGCTGGCGCGCACCGGTGCCGGCCAGCCCATCATTTTTGATGTGAAGTGCTCGCAAGCACTCACCGACGAGATCACACGTGCCGGTGGTGTGCCTGTGATGTGGAAGACCGGCCACTCGCTGATCAAGGAGAAGATGAAGGCGCTGCACGCGCCGATTGCCGGTGAAATGTCCGGACACATGTTCTTCACCGAAGGGTTCTACGGACACGACGATGCGCTCTACGCGGCCGCGCGGCTGCTCCGGATTCTGGCGGACTCCGGAAAGCGTATCGACGAACTGCTCGCAGATGTGCCGCCGTTCGTGTCAACGCCGGAATTGCGCATTGATACCGACGAGGTCGCGAAGTTCGCGATCGTCGAGCGCGCCGCCGCACATTTTCGCGCCACGCATGACGTCCTCGATGTTGACGGGGTGCGCGTGCTCTTTGGCGATGGGTGGGGTTTGCTGCGCGCGTCCAATACGCAGCCGGTGATCGTCGCCCGATTTGAAGCGCGAACCCCCGAACGGCTCGCGGCGATTCGCGCGGAGATGGAAGGGTGGCTGCACACGCAGGGCGTGTCGCTCTGACCCACGCGACGGCAGCGGCCTGATATGCGCATGCGAAGCTGGCTTGTGGCCGGACTGCTCGCGGTGGCGGCGCTCCTGCTCGTCGGGCGTGCCGCCTCGTCGTTGCTGGTGGATCACGCCTGGTATGACGCGATGGGTGTTCCCTCCGTCTTCTGGGAGCAATTGACGGACACGGTGCTGCTGCAGGGCACGGCCTGGCTGTGTGGCACCGCATTTGCCTTCGCCAACCTGCATGCCGTCCGGCGCACGATCCTTGCCGTCGCCGTCCCCTCGCGGGTCGCGAACCTGGAAGTGACCGCGATGATCCCGCCGCGGCGGTTGTTGTCCATCACCTTGTTGGCAGCGACGCTGATTGGACTGACACTCGCGTTGCCACTGACCGACTGGACCGCGGTGGCCTTGGCACGCCACGGTGTCGCCTTCGGCGAGATCGAAGGGATCCTCGATCAGGATCTTGGTTTCTACGTGTACCGTCTGCCACTCGAGGAGATGGCGTACCTCTGGGCGCTCGCCTCCGTCGTGCTCATCGTCACGGTCGTGCTCCTGCTGTACGCGCTGACGCGCAGCTTGCGGGTCGACGGGCGTCGCATTGTGGCGTCCAATCATGTCCGGCGACACCTGAGCGCACTCGGGGCGCTGGTCTTGCTGCTGCTGGCGTGGAGCTACCGCCTTGATTCGTTCGACGTGCTGCAGCGCGGCAGCGGTCCGGACGGTCTATTTCTCCGACTTGATCACGTCGTTACGCTGCCGATCGATCGCGCACTCGTCATCGTGTGTGCCATCGCGGCCCCGATCCTCCTGCGCGCCGGATGGATGGGGCAGGTGCGCGCGGCGCTGATCACGCTCTCGGTGGTGCTCATTGGAACGCTCGGTGTGCGACAGGTACTGCCGATCGTGATGACGCGCAGTGCATGGGTCGGCGAACCCGCACGGCGCGATCGCGACTATCAGGCGACGCGTACACTGCACAGTCGGCGCGCCTTCGACGTGGACGGCATTCGCGCCGGCGACGGTCCGGCAACACGAGAGCGGCCAGCACTCGATACGCGCGTGCCCACGGATGAGCTCTCCCGTCGTATCAGCATGTGGACGGCGGACGCGGCTCGCGTGCGTGTGGCCGATGGCCGCGGACCCGCGCTTGATGCGGCGCCCGCAGGATGGACCGTGTCGACAGACCAGCGGATCATGGCGTTACTGGTGCGCCGTCCCACGGCGTCAACGGACCGATGGACCGTGTCGCTCGCAGATGTCACCAAGCCGCTGCTGCGGGACAGTGTGCTGGAGATCAACATTGCGGCGCGTGGCGAGCTGGATGAGGAGAACAGCGAACCAGTCGTGGCGCCCGGACTCACCGGCCATAAACTCGTCGCCAACCCGGCCGGCATTCTGGGTACTCCGTTGCGCGGCCTCGGCATGCGCATCGCGCACGCCTGGGCCACGCGAGATCCTGATTTGCTGGACGCGGACACGACACTGGGCGCCGCGCCTCGACTCGTCTCGCATCGTGACGTGCGCGATCGGGTCGAGCGCCTGATGCCCGTGTTGTCGCAGGGCACCGACGTGCAGCCGCTCCTGTGGGATGGTGCGCTCTTTTGGGCCGTCAATCTGTACAGCGCCTCCGACCGCTATCCGCTCAGCCAACGGTGGACGCTGGTGGGCCGCGAGCGCAGCTACTTCCGTCTGGCTGGCACCGCGTTGGTGGACGCCAATACCGGTCGCGTGCGTGTGGTGCCGATCGACCGGCCCGACCCGATTGCCCGCACCTGGTTCGGTCGTATCGCCGGACTGATCGTCGCGGCCAAGGACATGCCGCCCGGGCTGATCGATCAGCTCCCCGCGCCGACGGATGGCGCGCTGGCGCAGGCGAAGACATTTGCTCGTTATGGATCGCGACTGGAAGGCTCCGTCGCGAGACATTTTCCGGACAGCGCGCTGGCGGGTGAACTCCCGCCGGCACATCTGGTCAGCGGTGGCGGCCGGGTGGCAACGGCGTGGAGTGTTCCACTGCTCGATGGGGGCGATCAGCTCGACGGGGTATTGACTGCGGTCGGCGGTCGCTATCGCGCCACGTTCTGGGATTCCACGACCGTCCCGCGCGCGCGGTGGAGCGCACTGTCCGAGCGACTCCGTTCGGCGCTCGATTCGGCGCGTACCGGCGTCCCCGACGGTTCACGCCGGGAGCCGCGCATGCGCGTTGGCCGAGTACACGTCGTGCCCGGGGAGCGCGGCCCGGTGCTCCTCCAGTCACTGGTGTGGAATCGCGCCGACGGTGCCCCGATGATTGCGCGGGTAGGCGTGCTGGACCACGGCCAGATTTCCATCGGCGGCACGCTGCAGGAGGCGGTCGCCTCGCTGCACGGCGGTCCGAGCGTCAGCCGCCCGTCGCTGCCGTGGCTCCCCTCATCAGGCGCGGCGCGCGACGAACAGATCGCGCGGTTGTATGAGATTATGCGGGACGCGATGCGTCGCGGCGATTGGACACGCTTTGGTGCGGCGTTCGATAGCCTCGGCCTCGCGGTTGGGAAACCGCCGCAGTGATGCGGCGACCAGAACCGGGACGACGCGACGTATTGGCTGGGTCGTGCGTAACGGATAGCATTGAACCCGAAGCATCCCTCGATTCGGAGAACGCGTGAACCTACACGAGTACCAGGCGAAAGAGCTGCTGCGGTCGGCCGGTGTGCCGATTCCGCCGGGCGACATCGCGACGACCCCCGAGGCCGCGGAAGCCATCGCTCAGCGATATGGCACGGCCGTCATGGTGAAGGCGCAGGTGCATGCCGGCGGCCGCGGAAAGGCCGGCGGCGTGAAATTCTGCAAGACGCCCGCCGACGCGCGCGAAAAGGCGACCGCGATCCTCGGCATGAAGATCAAGGACCTGACCGTCGAGAAGGTCCTCGTGACCGTCGCCGCCGACATCGGATCCGAAGCGTATGTCGGCATTATCGTCGACCGCGCGACCAAGAAGCCTGTCTTCATGGTCAGTGCTGCGGGCGGCATCGACATCGAGGAAGTGGCCGCGTCCACGCCGGAGAAGATTCTCTACTACCCGGTGGACACGCGCTACGGCCTGCTGCCGTTCGAAGCGATGCGCATGGGCTTCTTCCTGTACAAGGACGTCAAGCTCGCGCGTCAGGCAGCCAAGATCATGCAACAGCTTTACACCGCCTTCATGGACGCCGGATGCTCGCTGGCCGAGATCAATCCGCTGGTCATGACGCCGCAGGGTGAGCTGATCGCCGTCGACGGCAAAATGGTCATCGATGACAACGAACTCGATCGCCGGCCGGCCATCGCCGCACTGCGCGACGAATCGTCCGAAGCGCCGAGCGAAGTCGATGCGCGCAACGCCAACCTCACGTTCATCAAGCTCGATGGCAACGTCGGCTGCGTGGTGAACGGCGCGGGGCTGGCCATGGCCACGATGGATCTCGTGAAGTACTACGGCGGCGATCCGGCCAACTTCCTCGATATCGGCGGTTCGTCGAATCCCGAGAAGGTCGTCAACGCGCTGCGTATCATCACGTCCGATCCGAACGTGAAATGCATCCTGTTCAACATCTTCGGCGGCATCACGCGCACCGATGACGTGGCCAATGGCATCGTCACGGCCACGAAAGCCAATCCGCTCAAGGTGCCTATCGTCATTCGACTCACCGGCACGAACGAGGAGATTGCCGTGAAGATTTTGCAGGACAACGGCTTCTCGGCATCCAACGACATGGACGCCGCCGTACAGCGCGCCGTCGAACTCGCCACCAAGGGAGGTGCCGCGTGAGCATCTTCATCGACAACGGCACCAAGCTGATCATCCAGGGCATCACGGGCCGCGACGGCTCGTTCCACGCCAAGCAGATGATCGAGTACGGCACCAAGGTGGTCGCCGGCGTCACGCCCGGAAAGGGCGGCCAGCAGTTCGAAGGTTCGGTGCCCATCTTCGACACCGTCTACGACGCGGTGCAGGCAACTGGCGCGAATACGTCGGTGATTTACGTTCCGCCGATGTTTGCTGCCGACGCCATCATGGAAGCGGCGGCCGCGGGTGTGAAGCTGATCGTGTGCATCACGGAAGGCGTGCCGGTGTTGGACATGACGAAGGTGTATCCGTACGTGAAGGAACATGGGGCACGCCTGCTGGGCCCCAACTGCCCGGGGCTCATCACCCCAGGTCAGTCGAAAGTCGGCATCATCCCCGGCCGCATCTGTCTGCCCGGTAATGTTGGCGTGGTCAGCCGGTCTGGCACCCTCACGTACGAAATCGTCAACCAGCTCACGAAAGCTGGCATCGGACAGAGTTCGTGCGTCGGCATCGGCGGCGATCCAATCAACGGCACCAACTTCATCGACTGCCTCGCGGCATTCGAAGCGGACCCACTCACCAAGGCCGTGGCCATGATGGGTGAAATCGGCGGCACGGACGAACAGGAAGCCGCTGCATTCGTCAAGGAACACATGACGAAACCGGTGGTTGGTTTCATCGCCGGACAAACCGCACCGCCGGGCCGCCGAATGGGTCACGCTGGAGCCATCATCTCCGGATCGGCAGGTACCGCCGCCGAAAAGATCGATGCGTTCAAGGCAGCCGGTATGGGTGTCGCGCAGCGACCGGTGGATTTCGTCGACTTGATCAAGGCGCGTTTGCACTAGTCGCGCACATCGGCGCAACGGTTCCGAAACGGGGTGAGTGTCGGCGGCTCGGCACTCACCCCGCTTCCGTTGGCGGCCTATACTTCATGCAGGAGGCGCGCCACGATGCTGCTCGAAATTCCATATCCGAATATTTC
>JAGNMU010000281.1 GCA_017991005.1 Gemmatimonadaceae bacterium
CTCGGCGTGCTTCGCGTTCAGACGTGTAGCTCCCACCCTCGGGTGCTCGCCGATGAGCGATGCAGCGAACGGCTTCAAACCAGATGCGGCCTCCACGCGATCATGAACACCGCGACAACGCCGGCCGCGGTGACAATGGAGGCCACGCCGAGAATGACCGCCATCACAGCGCGCATCGGCCCGGTCTCACGGCGCTGCGCCAGGAAATAGCCCTCGAGAATGGCCAACGGCACGAGATAGTCGGCAAACGCCATGATCTGCAGAAAGGGACCGTCAAAGGTCTCTGCATCAAAGCCAAACGGGCCTCCATTCAGCAGGAGCGACAGAAAGACGCCCACGCGAAAGAACCACACGCCGCTCGAGACCACAAACAACCGCAGCGCCCATCGTCGATGCGCCGCGATGTGGCGTGCACGCGCCGTCCGATACGCCAGGACACTGAAGACGAGCACCAGTACACCATCGAGACTGATGCCGAGATGTTGAATGAACCGGGAATCGCTGCCGCGCACCCAGACGAGATACAGTCCGCCGGCACTGATCGTGATCGCCGCACTCATGTACGCGCGACCCGTCCAGCGATGGACCGCGCGGAATCTGGACCGCAACCACGGCACGAGCTGGAGCGGACCGCCGATCATGATGATGACGGCGAGCAGCACATGGGACATCAGGACGGCATTGCCGATGCCGTCTCCCTCGACGCGACCGTTCGGCATCACCCGTGTCCAGGCACTGGTGTCGCCAACCACCACCGCTCGGCCATACAGGGCCACGATATACGCGGCAAACAACCATTGCCCCGCCACAGCGATCAGGTACCAGACGGTGACGGCAACGGACAATACGCGCGCCGCTCGATCCGGGCGAGGCGACGGAGAGTCGGTCGTACGTGGTATTGCGGCTGATGTCATGCGTGTCGCGTGAGCGGGAGCGGGAGACGACGGGCGGTGTCTCTGAAAGAGGCGCGCGCGTGTCCCGCCAACCATGACTGCACGGATCATTGATCTGACCGGAGGCGTCATCGATGCGTCGTCGTGCTTCGGTCTCCGCCGTGCGGATCGATGCCTCGGGCAGGCTTGACAACTACCGTGAGTTACGGTAGTTATACGCCCATGCCACTCTTTACCCCTGCGGATGCCGACGCCATCGTCGCCTTGTTCCGCGAGCAGTACGATGCGTTGGGTCACGCGCTTGGCCATGCCGACGACACGCCGGCCGACGTCGATCACGAGAGCGCATTGCACCGAGACGTGATGCGTCTGGTCGGCGTGGCCAACGGCATCTACGACCGCACCGACACCAACGTGCGCCGAGTCGAGCTGGCGCTCGAACGGGTGACGGCGCTGCTGCAATCGGCCGCGCTGCGGACACGGGTGCCGCTGCCGGATGAATTCTGGGCGACCCCGTTGGGCGTGCTGGTGTCGCGCGCACGCTGGTGGGTGTCGGCCGACGATCTGATCAGCATCAGCAACGCGGCCGCACTGGCCTTTGGGGAGAACTCGCAGGCCAATCGCATGCGCATCACGCGCGCGGTCGATCGAGGTGAGCTGGATTCGGTTCCCGATCCGTCAGTCGCCAATCCGCAACACAACAAGCGCGTGCTGCGCGCGCAGGTGGAGCGACTCCGCGACTTGCGCCGACCGGCCGCGTTTCGCAGCTAACGGAATCGATACGATGTCTTCCGACACCACGATACCCGGTCTTGTCATCTCGGCGGACCATCCCGCGCTTGCCACACTTCCCGCGGCGCAGCGTGAGGCAGCGGCGGCCGCCATCACCGCGGCGTTTCCAGGCGCGTCACTCGACGCATTGACGTTTCTGCATGGTGGGCTGTCGGGCACGCTGGTCTGTCGGATCCAGGTCGGCACACACGCGTACGTGCTGCGCGCGATCGTGCAGCGCACGCCGCTCAACGACCCGGCGCGGCAGTTCGCCAGCATGCAGGCCGCTGCGTCGGTTGGCGTCGCGCCGCCGGTGTTGCACGCGAACGTCGAAGCCGGTGTCTGTATCACCGCCTACATTCCGCCGCCGCCCGGCCGGTCCGATCACATGGGCGATCGCGATACGGTGCAACTGGGCGAGTTGCTGCGGCGACTGCATCAGGGGCCGTCGTTTCCGCCGTTCCTCGACGCGTTTGAGCTGATCGAAAGCGGTGTGGGACAACTGGAGCAACACGGCGTGACCTTGCCTCGCCTGGTGCGCGCGGTGATGGAACAGCATCAGCGCGTGCGTCGCGTGCTGGCCCCGCACCTCACATCCGCGCCATGCCACAACGACCTCAACCCCGGCAATGTGCTGTCCGATGGTGAGCGGCTGTGGCTGATAGACTGGGACGGCGCGTGTATGGGCGATCCGCTGTTCGATGTGGCGGGGCTGCTGCACTGGTTTGGCATGGACGATGAACGCAAAGCCCGCTTCCTCACCGCCTACTGTGCGGGAACACCGTCCGCGCATCTGCAGGCCAAACTGCTGCTGATGGAGCAGGTCTCGTGGTGCTTCTACATGCTGGTGTTCCTGCTCATCTCACTGGGTCCGGATGGTGTCGGTGCGTTGGATACCGTTCCGGTTGGAACACTGCCCACGTTTCGGGAGGCGCTCGCGGAGATCAAGCGTGGGACGCTGGCTCTGAGTGACGTGCACGAACGGCGTCGATTGAGTCTGATCATGGCGAAACAGTCACTCGCGCAGATGGCGCAGCCGGCGTTTCAGGCGGCGATGGCGCGGCTTGACGAATCTGGGTGATGACACCGTGTCGTGATCGCGCGTCGGGATCCCGTGTCGGGATCCCGTGTCGGGATCCCGTGTCGGGATTGGCGGTGCTTCTGCGCATGCAGATATGACCCCCGATTCTCACCAGACAGACATGGATGCCCGTCATGACCGCGCCAGTTGCCTCCGCCGCACTTGCGAGCCCCTTTACCGCACCCGATGCGCTGACTGAGCGCAGCTTCCGGATCTGGAGTGCGGGCGCCTACGACCATATTTCGGCCGGCTTCCGCCGAGAGGCCGCCGCTTTCGTTGCACGTCAGCGCATCACGGACGCCGATCGCGTGCTCGACGTCGCGTGCGGGTCGGGGAACACCACGATTCCCGCGGCGCTGACCGGCGCCGATGTCACCGGCATCGATCTCGTCCCATCGCTGCTGGAGCTGGCGGGTGCGTGGGCGAGACGCGAGGCGATCAGTGTGCGTCTCGACGTCGGCACCGCGGAAGCGCTGCCATACGCCGACGCGTCATTCGATGTGGTGCTGTCGATGTTCGGTGTGATGTTCGCCGCGCGACCCGAGCGCGTGGTGTCCGAACTCGCACGCGTCACCCGCCGCGGTGGACGCGTGGTGCTGGCGAACTGGACACGCGACGGATTCATCGGTCAACTGCTTGGCATCCACGGCAAGTTCGCGCCGCCGCCAGTGGATGTGCCGAGTCCGCTTCTGTGGGGCGATGAATCGGTGATTCGTGAACGGTTCCCGGCATCGGAGTGGGACGTGCGCATGGTGCGCTATATCCTCACGTTCCGCTATCCGACCGACGGTGCGGGCATTGCCCGGCTGTTTCAGGAGTCGTACGGTCCGACGGTTCGTGCGTTTGAGGCCGTTCCGGACGCGCAGCGCCCGTTGTTCGCCAAGGCACTCGAAGCGCATTGGCAACAACACGCCATCGACACACAGGCGGGCAGTGAAGTCGACTCGACCTATCTCAGAGTTGTGGCGGTACGACGGTAGCCGACTTGATGAAGTCGAGCGCGGGATACCACTTGCCCAGATATTCGTTGCCCTTGCCGGCGATGCGTGACTGGTTGGGCTCCTCACCGTACTCCGCGTTCAGCTTCTCCACCACATCCATCCCCTCGATGACCGTGCCGATCGGCGCAAAGAGCTGCTGTCCATCGAGCTTGGCGCGGTTGTCGGCCGTGTTGATGAACAACTGATTGGCGCGCGTGTTGCGGCCGGCGGTGGTGAAGGCCACGGTCCCACGCGTGTTCGGAGTGCGCATCGGCTCGTCCTCGAGCATCGCACGCTCCCACACTGCATTGACCGCGGGATCGCCGTGCATGCCAAACTGCACGACAAAGCCCGGGACAATCCGAAAGAAGCGCACGTCGGTGAAGTATCCGATCTGCACCAGTTCGTACATCCGGTCGGCCCCACGCGGGGCGAGCGACCGTGTCACCTCGATGGTGAACGGCCCCTTGGACGTCTCCACGCGGACGCGATAGCTGTCCGGACTGCGCCATGGCGTTGGCGACGGTGCGGGAATACGCGGGCCGCGAGACGCGACGGTGTCTGCCGGCGGTGCCGCTTTGGATGTGCGCGCGTCACCGCACGCGGATGTAGCCAGCAGCGCGGTGAGTAGTGCAAACAGCCGTGCAGCGCGGCGCGCGCTGATACGATGCGCGGCGTGATCTGCGGCGCGCGATGGACGGAATGCGGTCATGATGCAGGCAGGCGGGATGTGAGCACACCCGGTATTATCTCTCCAGCGGTCATGCCGGAAATGTACGTTCCGCCACGCGCAGGGGAGCCTGATCTGTCTATCTCATCATTGCTCAAGCGACATCCGTTCGCCGCAGCGGCCCATTTCGACCGCGCCGTGGCCTTGTCGTTTGCGTTTCCCGAGGCGGTGGTGCGCCCGCTGGTGCCCGCCTCACTCGACCTCGACACGCATCATGGACTGGCATTTGTCACGGTTGCGATGGTGTGGACGCGAGCGCTGCGACCGGGGGGATTCCCGGCCTGGCTTGGGCAGGACTTCTTTCTTGCCGGGTACCGCGTCTTCACCCGGCTGCGTGAGCCATCCGGCCGCCGACTCCGCGGGCTGCGCATTCTGCGCAGTGAAACGGACAAATCACGCATGGTGTGGGCGGGGAATCTGGTGACCGGCTACCACTATCGTCATGTGTCGGTGCAGCAGACGCACGAGGGTGACCTCACACGCGTGCATGCGCAGACCGACGCCGGTGTCACTACGATCGACATTGCGCTCGACGCGTCGCCCGGCCAGGTGGCGCTGCCGAACGGCTCGCCCTTTCGCGACTGGACGCAGGCCCGCCGATTCGCCGGGCCGATGCCGTTCACGTTCAGTCCTGAAGACGAGGCCACGGTGATTGTTGTCGAGGGGACACGCGAGCACTGGGAGCCTCGCCCGATCGCCGTGACCTCGTGGCGCGTGGCCATGTTTGACGAAGCGCCGTTCCGTGGCACGGCGCCGGTGCTCGCCAATGCGTTCATGGTGGAGAACGTGGCGTATCGCTGGAAGCGCGGACGCGTGGTGCGACTCACGCCGCCGGCCACATGACGCGCGGACCGTACGACGGGGTGCTGAACATCGTGCGATTCAACTGGCCGTTCTTTGCGGGGACGTCCATCGCGTCGATTGCGAGCGGCGCGCTGGCGTTCTCCGTATCGTCACCGGTGTGGCGTCTGCTGTTCGCGACGGTGGCCGCGGGGTTGCTGATCGGATCCGTCGTGTCGCTCACGGTCTCGCACCTGATCTACGACCGTTCTGCCCTGTATCGTTTCTCCTGGCTGGATCGCGCCATTGGCCGTGCGGAGACGCGAAGCGCGGTCTTCTGTCAGACAGGATTTGACGAAAGCTCGGCGTTGCTGCAAGCGTACACGGCACCCACCGCGTGGACGCTCCTCGACCACTACGATCCTGCCCGCATGACCGAAGCCTCCATTCAGCGGGCGCGGCGCCATTGTCCGCCGGCAGCAGGGACGCTGCCGGCCCCGTTCAATTCATGGCCCACCAACACCGCTTCAGCCGACATGGCGATCGGGATGCTCGCGGTGCACGAGCTGCGCACTGAGACGGAACGTGTCCAGTGGTTCGCCGAGGCACGCCGGGTGACCCGTGCCGGCGGTCGGGTGGTGGTGGTGGAGCATGTACGCGATCTGGCGAACGTGTGTGTCTTCGGGCCGGGTGCGCTCCACTTTCACTCCGTGTCCGCGTGGCGTCGCAGCTGGGAGCGCGCGCAACTGCGCTCCTGCGACGAATTCC
>JAGNMU010000020.1 GCA_017991005.1 Gemmatimonadaceae bacterium
CCATCCTCGCTGTCGATCGATCGGATGGCGCCAGTTGCCATGTTGCGCACCTGCACGGCGTTGCCGATCTGATCGGTGTTTTCCATGGTGTACGCCAGCCAGTTGCCGTCTTCGCTGAAGTCGTACTGGCCCACGCGGCCCATGTTCTGCCGCTCACCCGACGCGAGGTTCACCAGAAGCAGGTCGGCGGCACCGCCGGTTGTTGGCGCAGGCGCGCCGCCAAACCCGCCACCCGGTGCGCCGCCCGGCGCGCCACCAGGACCACCCGCCGCGCCGCCGGCCTGCATCACCACCCACGTGGGCGTTTCCGCATTGAAGCTGAAGCGGCGAATACCGGGATATTCCTTCTTCTCGCCGCTGGCGAGGTTCATCAGCACCAGTTTGGCCTGATTGCGATTCGCCGAATCGGCCGCCGCGCCCGGCGCGCCACCACCGGCCGCTCCGCCGGGTGCCCCGCCCGGTGCCCCGCCCGGTGCCCCTCCTCGCCCGCCACCGCGACCTGCGGCCGCGCCGGCTGCCGGCCGGGGTGCGGTCACGAGGTAGCCGAGCCATTTGGAATCGCCGGAGATCTGGATCGATCCACCAGTCGCGCCCACGGGTACACGCGTTTCCGTGGCATTGGCTGCCGTGCCGCGGATCGCGACGGTCAGGTCACCCTCGGCCGGACCAACCACGTAGGCAAACCACTTGCCGTCGTTCGACAGCACGTTTTGCCGGATGGTATTCCAGTTCTTCACGTCGGTTGACGTGATGGGGCGACCTTTGCCGGTGCCGGTTGCAGGGGTGGGAGCGGCATTCTGCGCGGTCGCCGGGACCGACGCGGCGGTGGCCGCGATCAACAACAGCGGGAGAGTGGAGAGCGTGCGCATGGCTATCGGGGAGGCGGGGGGCGCGGGAGATCGGCGCGAAACTGACCGACATGCCTCTAACCTGCTGACCGACTGTCGAGTCAGCAATGACCGCGCGGTCTCATCGCGCGGTCATCCGTCCCACGCGCACCGTGAGCGGCCAGTGCACATCGCGCGTCGCTGCGCTCCCCCATGCCTGCTCTACCTCGGCCGCAAATGCGGGAATCGGATCGGTGTGCTGGGCCGCGCGAAACCGACTCACCGCCGACCACGTGGCCACGTAGCCGATCAACTGCGCCGGACTCCATCGCGCCGACATCCCGAATTCACCGAATGCGATACGCGCAAAAGGGAATGAGAGACGCGCATACCGTTCATCGACATGTTGACGTTGCGGCGGCCACCACGCACGCAGGCGCGCGTCCATCGCGTTCACCGCATCAGCGATGGCCGGCGCCTCCGGAACCGTGAGCAGCGCATAACTCCATTCGGCGATGATGCCGCCGGGCGCCAGCACCCGCTGCACTTCACGATGGAACGCGTCCACATCGAACCAGTGCAGTGCCTGCGCGACCGTCACCAGCGACACACTCGCATCAGCCAATCCGCTCGCCTCGGCCGGCGCCACGCGATACTCCACGCCCGAATGCGCCTCGGCGTGCGCGATCTGCTCGGCACTCGCATCAGTCGCGACAACGCGTGCGAAATGTTTGGCGAGGCTGACACTCGCCTGCCCCGTTCCACAGGCACAGTCCCAGACGACATCGGTGGCCGGCGCCACCTCGGCGAGCGCCGCGAACAGCGCCGGCGCATATCTCGGTCGGTAGGACGCATAGCCACCGGCGACCCCCGAAAAGTGATCGGGGAACGAAGACGCCTTCGCGTTCATACTGAGCTCGTCGGGGCTGTCTGGCTTCATTGGCGTGCGCTTCCGAGATCGACGTGACGCAGCGACCGGTGTTCACAGCACATGTCGCGGAGACGCAGCGGCGCAGAGGCTCGCGTCGACAAGGAAGTGGCTGTTCCCCAAGAAAGAATACTGGAATCGCACCCGCACCCGCCGAAAGCGGGCCTCCGCGTCTCCGCGCCTCTGCGACGAACCGCGCGGAACTTGGCCCGCGCGGCGATCTGTCGAGCAGACAGCGCGGCCGGAAGTACGAGACGACTACTTCTGGATCATCGGGGCACACGTTGCTGGCGGCGGTGGCTCTTTCGCGCCGAAGTTGCTCACCACCAACGTCGGGGAAGCACCATTGCGCATTGGCGTGAGCGTGAACATCAGGCTGTACGTTGCATCGCAAATGTCGGGCAACGGCGGTCCGCCAAGCTCCGTTACCAGCTTCGTTACGGTGTTGCTGTGTCCGACCACCAGGACTACACCGTGTTGCTTTCGCACCGCCGCGACCACCGCCGCGATGTGTGCCGCACCGCCAGCGACTGGAATCACCTCAGGCACAACGCCACTCGCCTTGGCAACTTCGGCGGCAGTGAGCGCAGTCCGCTGCAACGACGTCACGATGATGGCAGACGGCGGCGTCGATTGCAGTTCTGCCGCGAGGTCCCGCGCCCGCGCCATGCCGATTTCGCTGAGCGGCGGATCGTCACCGGCCACCGCCGCTTTTTCTGCATGTCGCACGAGAATTACTTTCGTCGGACCTTGCTCGGCCCTCTGAGCACGGAGCATGCCTGGTGCAACACTCGCGCCGAGCAATGCGAGGGCCAGGACCGTGACGAAGTGACGACGCGAGCGGGACGCGAATGGCATAGTAGCGTTTACTCCGGACTCGTAAAGGTGACAAACGCTCAGTACCGCGCGAGATACCGCTCCAACTCCCACGGCGTGACCTGCTGATTGTACGTGCGCCATTCCGCACGTTTGGCGGCCAGAAAATGTTGCGCGATGTGTTCACCGAGCGCGCCAGTCATCACATCGTCGCGTTCGAGTTCGTCGCACGCTTCGTTGAGATCCTGCGGCAGATCGTCCACCCGCAACCGCCGCCGTTCACGATGCGACATCTCCCAGATGTTCGTATTCACCGGCTCACGCCAGTCCGCTTCCGTGGCCAGACCATCGAGACCGGCCGCCAGCATCACCGTCAACGCCAGATACGGATTCGCACTGGGATCGGGTGTGCGCAACTCGAGCCGCGTGCCCGCACCACGGCGCTCCGGCACACGAATCATGGGCGACCGGTTGCGCATGCTCCACGCCACGTTCACGGGCGCTTCAAACCCGGGCACCAGCCGCTTGTACGAATTCACCAGCGGATTCGTCACCGCACACATCGCCCGCGCGTGTTTGAGCAGCCCGCCGATGTAGTGCAGCGCCGTCTTGGATAATTCCCAGTCGCGCTGCGGATCCCAGAAGGCGTTCTGGCCGTTGTGGAACAACGACTGATGCGTGTGCATGCCACTGCCGTTCTGTCCGAACACGGGTTTGGGCATGAACGACGCAATGAGCCCAAACTGCCGCGCCACCTGTTTCACCACAAAACGAAACGTCGCGATGTTGTCGGCGGTGCGCAGCGCATCGGCGTAACGAAAATCGATTTCGTGCTGCCCGTGCGCCACTTCGTGATGCGCCGCTTCCACCTCAAACCCCATGCGCTCGAGCGCGTCCACGATCGCGCGGCGCGCATCCTCACCCAGATCCATCGGCGCGAGGTCAAAGTAGCTGCCGACATCATGGGTGTCGGTGGCCGGCCGGCCGTCGGCGGCGGGTTTGAAGAGAAAGAACTCCGCCTCCATGCCGGCATTCATGACGAAGCCCAGATCAGCCGCCTTCGCCACCTGACGCTTGAGCACGCCGCGCGGATCTCCGGCAAACGGCGTTCCGTCGGGCATCGTCACATCACAGATCACGCGCGCCACACGCGCCGACGGTTCGCCCCACGGAAAGATCTGAAACGTGCTGAGATCGGGGACCAGCAACATGTCCGATTCCTCGACACGCACGAACCCTTCGATGCTCGATCCGTCGAACATGATGTCGCCGTGCAGCGCCTTCCTGAACTGCGACGACGGAATCTCGACGTTCTTGATGACGCCGAGGATGTCCGTGAATTGCAGCCGCAGAAACCGCACTTGCTGCGCTTCAGCAAGGTCGAGCACATCAGCGGCCGTGGCACCGCTCAAATCAGCGGGCACGAGAGATCGGCTGGGAGCAGGCACGAGAATAGGGACGGAGAAAGACGCTGTCGTATTGTAGCGACGGGGGCGAGGGTCCCGTACCGCACCCTCCGCCGGTACTATTCCAGCCACATGACTTCTTCGACTCACCCCGAGCCCGGGCTCGCGACTCCCGGATTCTGCGCGGCGTGCGGCGCGACGTTATCGGCCAGCGCACGATTCTGTCATCGCTGCGGCACGCCGGTGGGACAGGGCGAGCCGACCGAGCGAGACGCTGCAGCGGCTGCCGCCTTGACGAGTGCTGCGGCAACGGGTGCGACGCCCGCAATGGCGTCGATCCTGCCGTGGGGTGTGGCATTCCTGGCACTCCTCGCTCTGGTCGCGATGGCCGCAGGCCGGAATTTTGGCCGCGCCAAGGGCTCGGCGGTGGACGGGTCCGCCAATGCGCTCCCCACCACGGCCATGGATGGGCAGGCCGCCGGTGTTCCGGCGGCGCCGTTTGCCGCTGGCGGTGGCGGCGGAGCTGCCCCGGACATTGGCAGCATGACGCCCTCAGAGCGGGCCAGCCGGTTGTACGTGCGCGTGATGGAATACGCGGAATCCGGAAAGGTCGACTCGGTCGCCATTTTCGCCCCGATGGTCATGGCGGCGCATGAAATGTTGCCCAGCCCTACCCTCGACGAGCGATACCATTTCGGGCGGGTCGCCGAGGTGGTGGGCGCGGGAGAGGTGGCAAAAGCGCAGGCCGACACGATGCTGGCCGCCAACCCGAAATCCCTGTTGGGACTGTTGCTCGCCGCTCGGGCGGCGCGGCTGGAAAAGAACACGGCCGCCGCCGCTGGCTTTGACGCCCGGTTGCTGGCGGCTTTGGCCGCAGAGCTGGCGACAGGGAACGCAGACTACGAGAATCATCGGGCAGAGATCGATCGCGCTGTCGCGGACGCCCGGGGCGCGAAATAGCTGAGGCTGAGCCGCCCGCAACGGAAGCGGCCGGTTGCACGTGAAGGTAGGGACGCTGCAAAACGGTGAGCGAGGCCGCGAAGCCGTCCGGTTCGACCCCGCACGAGAGGTCGAACCGGGAGTGATCACGCGACCACTCGGGGTCGAGGACGCGGAGTCATCCGCACAGGCAGGTCTCACAGTGGCCATCAGGTCCGAGTTGCGCGAGCGGGAACGCACGCGGACGGAGTCCGAGAGCGGCGTACCCGGCATCACGCCGATCGCCGCGTCCACACTCGCGCAATTTGTGCGCGACATCGCCAACAGCACCCTCGACGAAACCGAACTACTGCGCCGGTTGGCGGCCGCAGCGGCGGACTTCGTGCAGGCCGAAGGCACGTGTGTACTCGAACTCGACGACGACAGTTTTCGTGTGGTCGCCACGAGTGGGCACACCCGGCCGTTTGAAGGCGAAACGTTCCGCATTCAGCCCGCCCCGTCGCTGTTTCGGGAGGCCATCGCCCATGGCGGTGCCGTCTATACCAATCAGCCCACCGACCCGCGCATTGATCCGCGCTTTCGCAACGCGCTGAATATCTCGCAGGCCGCGGTGGTCCCGATCATGCTCGAGGGCGCCGTCTCGGGCCTGCTGCTCTGCATCAACACGGCTCGCGGCGCATACACCACCGCCGACATCGAGCTGCTGGGACATCTGGCCGACTACAGCGCCATCGTGCTGCGCAGTCAGCGACTGGTGCGACGTGCCCAGAATGCCGTGGCCGATGCCCGGCTGCGCGCGGAAGATGCGGCGCGTGCCGCGCAGCACAACGCCGTGCTCGCACGCACCGCGCGCACACTCGCCGACGCCATGACCCGGGAGGCGGTCTACAGCGGCATCGCCAAAGTCCTCTGCGATGAGCTGCACGCCGCCGGCTTTTCGGTGTTTGAAGCCAACCCGCAGCTCCGGACAGTGCGGCTCGATCATCAATCCGGCGCCGGGTTCGTGGACGGACCACGCGTGGCGGCAGGCTTCTACGCGTCGATACTCGGCGATGTCGTGGACACCGGCACCCCGCGCTTCATCAGCGACCTCACCCGGCGCCCCGACCTCTGGGCCACCGAAGGCAACGCGGAATTGCGAGAGGCTGGTGTCGCCGCCGTGGCGTTGCTTCCGCTCATGCTCGATGGCGAACCGCGCGGTGTCCTGAGTGTGCGGTACATCGGCGCGCACGAGTTCGACGACTACGAACGCTCGCTGCTGCAGGACATCGCGACACACGCCGCGATTGCCTACCGCAACCTCCGTCACCTGGCAGAACTCGAACGGCGCGCCGATCGGCTCGCCGCCATGGCGCGTGCGCAGCAGCAATTGGCCCTCGTCACGACGCCCGATTCATTGCCCACGGCGATTGCGGAAGCCACGCAGAGTGTCATTCCGAGCGGCATCTGCGATGTGTTTGCCAACGGCCCGAGCGGTCTGACACGGGTGCTCACCACGCGTGACGGCATGGTTGTGCCCAACACCCCCGCCACCGACGCGGAACTCGCGCTGGCTCGCGAAACGCTGCGCACCGGCGTCTCCCGTCTCGCGGTACACGCCCTCGGCGGACCACACTGGTCGCGCGGCGCTTCCGAATTGTGTGCGACGGTTCGCTACGGCACCCGGTCGGCGGGCGTGCTGCGTCTGGTCTCTGCATCGCCAGACGCCTTCGATTTACAGGACCTCGATCTGCTGACGATTCTGGCGCGACAGGCGGGCGCCGCGGTGGAGGCATCACGGCTGTTCACGCTGCAGGAATTCCAGCGGCAGCGCGCCGAAGGTGCCGCCGAACTCGCCCGCGTCACGCTCCACGCCGTGAATGTGGCCGACGGCGCACTGGAATTGCTGCGCGTGCTCGATCGCTTCGTGCCATCCATCGGCAAGGCCATCGGTGTCGCGCGCGCCCGCGACGGCGTGATTGAATACGTCGCCACCAGCGGGACGCTCGATGTGCTGCGCGGGCATCGTCCCACTGGCGAACGCGGCGAATCGGGACTCGCTCACGATGGTCGGCCCCGCGAGTTGGCGAGCCTGCGCGAAATCGCCCCATCCGTGGGCGAGACCCTGCTGCCCGATGACTGGGGCTTCGTGGTACCGCTGATCGCCCGTGATCGCACCATCGGCGTGCTGGTGGTGTCCGCACCGCGCTCCGCGCCGCTCCCTCGGCGCGATCGTGTCACCCTCGAACGGCTCTCCACCTCGCTGGCACTCGCGCTCGACGCGCTGCTGCTCGATGAGGATGAGCGACTGGGGCGGGAACGCGAACATCTCCTCGCCACCGCGCTGACCACCATCGACCACCCGATCTTCATTCTCGACCGGGTCGGGGTGCGTTATGCCAATCCGGCCGCAGCGCGCGAGTATGGGTGGTCGCAGGTCGAATTGATGGACATGCAGTTCGAACAGGTGGTCGTCGGCGTCGATACCCAACGCGGGCGGCGAATCACCGACGGAGTGGTCGACTCCGGCCTCAGCCTCATCCAGCACATTCATCGGCGACGGGACGAGAGCGAATTCCCGGCCACGGTCACCATCAGCCCGCTGCTCGCGCAGGATGGCGAGGTGCTCGGCCAGGTGGTCAGCGTGCGCAATGTCAGCGCCGACCGGCGGCTCGAGGAGCAGCTGCGTCACACCGAAAAGATGGTCGCCCTGGGCGAATTGGTGGCCGGTGTCGCGCACGAGATCAACAATCCGCTCACGGGCATCTCCGCGTTCGCGCAGATGCTGCTCGAAGAATCGCTCAGCGACGACCAGCGGGAATCCGTGCAGCTCATCAAGCAGGAGAGCGACCGCGCCAAAGCGGTGATTCGCGACCTGTTGATCTTTGCACGGAAAACCGAACCACGGATCGGGCCGGTCGATCTCAACGATCTGATCGAGCAGACGCTGCGTTTGCGGTCGTATCCGCTCCGGCACGCCGGCGTTCGCGTCGTGCTGGAGAAAGACCAGAGCGCACCCGATGTCTCCGGCGATGTCCAGAAGCTGCAGCAGGTGCTGCTCAACCTCATCGGCAACGCCGAGCATGCCATGGTCGATTCGACAGAGCGCGTGCTGACACTGCGCACGGAAGCGGCGGACGAGGTGGTTCGGGTTATAGTGATTGACACCGGACGAGGCATGCCGCCGGAAGTCCGTCGGCGAATCTTCGAACCCTTCTTCACCACGAAACCCGCCGGTGTGGGAACCGGTCTCGGCCTCAGTGTCAGTTACGGCATCGTGCAAGCGCACGGGGGGCGGATCGACGTGCAGTCGGAATCCGGCGTGGGAACCACCGTCATTGTCTCGCTCCCGGTCGGAGCATCTGCCAGCAGTCCCGTCGCCCCGAACGTGCCGGCAACACTTCTTGCCGCCACCGCGTCCGCCCCATCCGGCTCGCCATGACCAGCATCAACTCCTTCGATCCGCTGCACGCCATCGGCCTTGCTGCGGCGGCCATGGCCGACGATGCGCTCCGGAAGATTCTCGTGGTGGATGATGAATCGACCATTCGTCTGGCACTGAGCCGCTTTCTGCGGACCCGCGGCTTCGAGGTCGACGTCGCGGAAAGCGGGGACGCCGCACTCGGCGCGCTGAACAGCACGCGGTACGCGCTGATGCTGTGCGATCTGCGCATGCCGGGCATGACCGGGCTCGAAATGGTCCCGCGGGCGTTGGCGGTCGATCCCGACATCGCAATCATCATGCTCACGGCCGTTAACGACGCGAGCTCGGCCACGGACGCCCTGTCGTCCGGGGCGTTCGACTACCTCACCAAACCCGTTGAACTCCCCGATCTGCAGTCCGCCGTCGAACGCGCCGTGGCGCGTCGCACCCTGGCCATGGAGCGGCGTGCGCTGGACCGGCTCATTCGTGAAGAAGTCGCCGTGCGGACACTCGATCTCGAGCGCGAAAAGCTGGCACTGCGCGCGCTCACCGTCAGTGTGGCCGAAACACTGATCAATGCCATGGAGGCCAAAGACCTCTACTTGCGTGGCCACTCACATCGGGTGGCCTCCCTTGGCGCCGCCATCGCCGAAGAGCTCGGTGCGAATGACGAGTACATCGAACAGGTGCGACTGGCCGGCCGGTTGCACGACGTGGGCAAAATCGGCATTCGGGAGACCGTCCTCAACAAGAATGGCCCGCTGACCGAAGACGAATTCGCCCACGTAAAGGATCACGTGCGGATCGGCGTCGAAATTCTGTCGCCGCTGCAGCACCTCGGCGCGTCGCTGTCATTTATTCAGGATCACCATGAACATTGGGACGGCTCCGGGTATCCGCGCCAATTGGCCAGCACCGACATTACCCTCGGCGGCCGCATCCTGACTGCCGCCGACGCGTTCGATGCCCTGACGTCCAAGCGCGCGTACCGCGACCCACTGACCGCCAATACGACGCTGGAGTACCTGCGCACGCAGGCCGGGCGGCTCCTTGAGCCGCAAATCTATGAGGCGCTCGGCGCCGTCGTCCGGCGTGGCCACGTGCCGGAGTTGCCGCGAATCAGCTGATTATCGGAGCGGTTTGCACAACCATCTTGCGCTCCACGCTTGACGTACGGGCCGACTCCATGTACTAGGTGTGTACTCGGTGTAACCCGAGATTACGACCACAGCCGTTTTTGTGGCGGGTCTCTTGATACCGGCCGTGATCGCAGCGTCCCCTGGGGCTGCGCGTGACGCGCCATCCTCAGCGTTCGGCTGTGGAATCCAGGTCTATCCAGTGGAGGAGGCAGCAATGCCGCGGGACGACGAGATGTCTGAAGAACTTCGATTCATCGATCGGGAAGACGACCTGGAGGACATGGGCGGATACGGTGGCTCCTCGTATGATGACGACGAGGAAGACGACGGATACGGTCTGCCATCGGACGACAGCGACAGTCTGTGGGATAGCGCTGACGACGACGACGATGATGACGACGACGAAGACGATGATGGCTTCGAAGACGAAGTAGGCGAGGAGGAGGACGAGGAGGACGACATGTTCGGCCGCTCAATCGTGCGGCGCGGCCCGGGTCGTCCACCCAAAAACCCCGGTGCGCCCAAGCCGGCTCCCAAGCCCAAAGCAGCGCCAAAGGTCGTTGAAGCCCCGGCACCGGAGCCTGAGCCGGTCGCCGAGGCGCCAGTCGTGGTGGAAAAGCCTGCGCCAAAGGCTCCCAAAGCTCCAAAGGCGCCGGCAGCCCCCAAGGCGCCCAAAGCCCCCGAAGCCCCCAAGGCACCAGCCGTGAAGGCCCCCGCTCCGCCAAAGACGGCGCCGGCCAAAGCGGCGCCCGTCAAAGCCGCGCCGGTCAAAGCCGCGCCGGTGAAGGCGGCCCCCAAGAAGGCGGCGGCGCCAAAGAAAGACGCAAAAACAGCTTCCAAACCCGCGGCCAAGAAGGCGGCCCCGAAAAAGGCGGCCGTGAAGAAGGCAGCACCCAAGAAGGCCGCGCCCAAAAAGGCCGCGCCCAAGAAGGCCGCACCCAAGAAGTCCGCAGTGAAGAAGCCGGCTGCCAAGAAGCCGGCCGCGAAGAAGCCCGCTCCCAAAAAGGCCGCACCAAAGAAGGCGGCAAAGAAGGGCGGTCGTCGGTAACACGCAGGTAGACGTCGGCGCCGAACGCTCGGCGTCGACGTTGTCCATCGGACGCCGAACAGGGGCGCGGATCTCCGCGCCCCTGTTCGTGTCTGTGAACCGCCGTAACTTCTCTCAGTGACCGATTTTCAGGCGCCTCCCACGATCATGCTCGACCGGCCGCCGTTCTCACGGCGGATCCTCGATGCGTTGCCGATGACCATCTGGTCGGTCGATCTGGACGGGCGCATCACCGCGGCAAACCGATCCTGGTCGCGTTTCGCCGAAGAGAACGGCGCCCCCGCCATCGCGCCCGAGCAAGCGGTCACCGGCTGTTCCGTCTTCGACAGTGTCGTCGACGATGCCTCGCGCGAACAGATCGAGCGCGCCATGACACTGCTGCGAGACCACAACGTGCCGGTGGTGCGCTGGGAGTTTCCCTGCAACTCACCCGATGAAGAGCGGGTGTTCCTGATGCAGGTCACCGCCCTCCGCGATGAGGCACAAGTCACCGGCTACGTCTTCGCGACGGTCGACATCACCCCGAGTCATCGCTCGCGCGAAGCCCTGATCAACACCGGCATCGCACTCGCCGAAGCCATTTCGCTCGATCGAGTCTACGAGGAAGTGGCGCTGCAGCTTCGGCGCGCCGTGCCATCGACCGGCTTCGTGATCGCACTCGCCGACGATGAGACGGCGCAGTTTCACATCACGCATCAGCAGGGCTATGAAGGCGTCGCCGACGCGCAGCCGCTCGAGCGTCGACTCGCACGCACGTGGCTGGAGGCGTTGGCCACCGGACACGTGGTACGGGAACATTCCAGCGCCGGCCTCGAAATCACCGCCCCACTCATCAGCGCCGAAGGGGTGCTCGGCGCGATTACTCTCTGCGCCGAGCGCATCGAATCCGATCAATTGCTGGAAGAGGCAGAGCGTGTGCTCGCGGTGATTGCCGCGCAGACCGCCGTCGCCATCGAGCGCTCCTGGTTGGTTCGCCGCGTCGAACAGAAGCGGCGGCTCGAAGCGATTGGTGAAGTCGCGGCCGGCGTCGCCCACGAGCTGCGCAATCCGCTGTTCGGCATCTCCTCCGCCGCGCAGATGCTGCGGTTTGGTGCGCGTGAAGATCCCGTGGTCGACAAGAACGTGGGCCGCATTCTTCGCGAAGTGGAGCGCCTCAACCGCATGGTGACGTCGCTGCTGGAGTTCGGGCGCCCCAATACGGTGCACCTCCTGCCGGCCGATCCCGAGCTCGTCTGGGATGACATTCTCGAAGGGGAGCGGCCTCGGCTCGACGGCAAGCAGCTCACCCTGCGACGCACGCGTCCCGAGCAGCCGGTGCGCTGCCTGCTCGATCCCGAGCAGCTTGGACAGGTTTTCCGGAATATTCTGGTCAACGCGTGTGATGCGGCGCCCGACGGATCAGAACTGCTGCTCGCCTCGCAGCTCTCGCCGGTGGGCGGATGGCGCTGCCGACTGACCAATGGCGGACCGGTCATTCCCCCGGACGTGCTCCCGCATGTCTTTGAGTTCTTCTATTCCACCAAGAGCGGCGGGACGGGCATCGGCCTGGCGCTGTGTCAGCGGATCATGGACGAACACGGCGGCGCGATTGTGATCGATAGTGTGCCGGAGATCGGTACCACCCTGACGTTGACCCTGCCGCCGACAGCGGCGTCGTGATGCCAGGATCGGTCGGCGGAGACCGCTCGTGAGTTTGTCAGTCCTCGTCATCGATGACGACGAGTCGATCCGTGAGACGCTCATCGATTTTTTCGCGTCGCTCGGCTACACGGCCCGCGGCGCGTCCACGGCCACCGAGGGTCGGCAGCTCGCTCGCGAGCACGCCCCCAACGTGGTACTGCTCGACCTCCGTCTCCCCGATGCCAGCGGTCTGGTGGCACTCGAGGCGCTGCGCGCGGACGACCCTGACGTCGCGATCATCGTGCTCTCCGGGTACGCGGATGTGCGTTCGGCGGTCCGGGCGATGCACCACGGCGCCGCCGATGTGCTCGAAAAGCCGGTCGATCTCGATACCTTGTCGGCGGCGGTCACCCGCGCCTCGGAACGCGGCCGACTTCGTCAGGAAGTCGCGGTGCTGCGTGCACAAACCCGCAGCGCGCATCAGTCGTACGTTACCGAACCAATTAAGCTGCCGCACACGATTGAGCAGCTGATCGATCTCGCCGCGCGCAATCTCGACGCGCCGGTTCTCTTGCAAGGCGAGACGGGGACGGGCAAAGGCTTTGTCGCGCGCCAGATTCATGATCGTTCGGAACGGAACAGTGCACCGTTTGTCGAGGTCAACTGCGCATCCCTCTCCACGTCGTTCTTCGAAAGCGAGCTGTTCGGACACGAACGAGGAGCGTTTACCGACGCCAGACAAGCCAAGCGAGGGCTTCTGGAAGTGGCGGCCGCCGGGTCCGTCTTTCTCGACGAAATCGCCGAGATGAGCGCAGACGTCCAACCGCGATTCCTCAAAGTGCTGGAGGACAAATCGTTTCGGCGTCTGGGTGGCACAACGTCACTCCGGTCGGATGCCCGGGTCATTGTCGCGACACATCAGCCACTCACGCAGGCAGTCGCGAACGGGACATTTCGCGCGGATCTGTACTACCGCCTGCAGGTGCTGACCCTGACAATTCCGCCGCTCCGCGCGCGACCTGCGGAGATTCTTCCGCTGGCCCACGCATTCCTTCCGCGCGGCGCCACACTCGACCCGTCGGCCGAAGCGCAGCTCCTGACGTACGAATGGCCCGGAAACATTCGCGAGCTCAAGAACACCATCTGGCGCGCTGCTATCCTGGCCGACGGCGCTCCGATTCGTGTGGATCATCTGGGGTTGGTGCCGCTGACCGCCGATGCCACCCCAGTACCGTCGGTCTTCGACACCACGCCGCGAACGCTCGAGTCTATAGAACGCGACGCCATCCGGACGGCCCTGGCCGCGACCAACGGCAATCGCACACACGCGGCGCACCGGTTGGCGATTGCGCGGTCCACCTTGATGGAAAAGATCAAACGATATCAACTCTGATCGCTTTCCACTGACCGTTTTTCGGACAGCCAGTGAAGAAGTGACTGATTACCGGTCACTGCGAATCTGCCGTTATTCCGGCGCGCGAGTTCTAAATGGTTGCTAAGCAACAGTTTACAGCCATGCCTGCGAATGGACAGCAATGGCGCGATTCTCGCACATGGAGGTGGCATGAACCAAACGTCGGAAGCCACCAAGTCCGTGCTCGTCGTGGAAGATGAGCAGTCGATCCGCGACATCCTTGTCGAGCTCTTCGAGGTCGAGGGCAATGTGGTCACGGCAGCCGAGCTTCTGCCTCACGCACTCGAGAAGCTTCGGTCGCAGCGATTCGATCTGGTCATTACGGATTTGCGTTTGGGCGGCAAGCGCGATGGTGGACTGCAGGTCATGGCGCTCGCGGGCATGTTGTCCCCCGACGCAACGGTGCTCGTGCTTACGGCTTACCCCGACGACTCCAATCGTCAGGCGTCGTTCCGTCTTGGTGCGTTGCACTTTCTGGAAAAGCCCGTGGACCTGGCCACGATTGCCCAGTACGCCGCGAGCGCGGGTGTTCGCACCGCGCTGGCTGGAGCGGCCAAGGCGTAAGCGCGTGTCGCAGCAGCCGATGCACTGAGATTGCCAGGTCGTTCCGGATGGGTGGTGGGTGATACTGGGGAGTGTCACACGGACGGCCTGGCAACTCGGCGCTGCACCACACGCGCATCACATCGGCGCGCGGCGTCAAGGAAAATCGGATTCCATTGGTGCGAGGAAACCGCCAATTTCGGAGTTCGATGATTCCGCACTCCACATGACCCCATTTCCCGAACCGCTAGGCGGCGAGCGACACGAGTACCGCTGGCGCGGGCATCGCGTGTGTTACACGCGCCGTGGGAGCGGTACGCCGCTGGTACTGGTCCACTCCATTCATGCCGCCGCATGGTCCATGGAGTGGCGCCATGTGATCGGCGCCTTGGCCGATCGGCACGTCGTCTTCGCGATCGATCTGTTGGGATTCGGCCCGTCCGAGCGACCGGCCCTTCATTACACGTCGCAGCTGTATGTCGAATTGATCACGGACTTTCTCCGGGAGATCGTGCGGGCTCCCGCGTCGATTGTCGGTTCGTCGCTGGGTGGCACGTACGCCGTGCGAGTCGCCGCGCTGCACCCGGAGCTTGTCCGCAGTGTCAGTGCCATTGGGCCCGCTGGCGTGTCCCGACTGCGCCATGCGGACGGAGCGGTCGGTGCCGTCGGCTCTGTGATTCAGCGGCTCTTTCGACTGCCGGTGATTGGCGAGGGACTTTTCTCCGCGCTCACCTCGCGCCCCAGCATCCGGTTCTTCCTGAGCGATATCTATTCTGATCGCGCCGCCATGACGCCTGAGGCGGTCGAGCTTTTCTGGCGTGGCGCCCATGCCCCGGGTGCGCGATATGCGCCGGCCGCGTTTGTCGGCATGCGCCTCAACCTCGACATCGAGTCGGATTTGCGCGGCCTCACGGTCCCGGTCCAGCTCATCTGGGGGAAAGATGCCTCCCAGACACCGTTCGCCGAGGCGGCGCAGGTGCACGCGGTTCGTCCCGATGCACCGCTCGATGTCATTCCCGGCGGCGATCTGCCGCATGACGAATCACCGCGCGATTTCCTGCGCGTCCTGTCGGCGTTCCTCAATCGCCTGTCCTGACGGACCTCGCGGCGGTATTCGCCACGATTCGCTCGCCGCCGCGAACCTTCTGCCCGTATATTCCGCGTCCCATGGCTGAATCCCCTGTCCCGCTTCTTCGCGCGCACGCGCGTCTCGCTCCGTGGAACGCCCGTGGTCTGGCGGCTCATGCAGCTTCTCTGGTGGATTCGGCTGGAATGAAGCCGACGAATGCGTCGGCGCGCGCCACACCAAGCGCCCGCGCCGTGCGCTTCTATGTCGCCAATGGCCTGCTCGACCGTCCCGAAGGGGCAGGCACGGCCGCGACCTACGGCTATCGACATCTGCTGCAACTGCTCGCCATCAAGATCCGTCAGCGCGAGGGACAGACGCTCGACGCGATCCGGCAGGAGATGCGTGAAGTCACCGGCGATGCGCTCGAGCGACGGGTCGCACAGTCGCTGTCGCCGGCGCTGACACTGCAGATGGTGCCGATCGTTCCGAAAGACGGTGGCATCGCCAGTTGGCGACGATTGTCCATTGCCGATGGTGTCGAGGTGCACGTGCGCGACGATTCGCCCGCGTCGCGCGACGACATTCTCGTCACGCTGCGCGATGCCATGAAATCCGCGCTCGGGCGACACGGCCTCGGGAGCTGAGCGCCGTCGTTTCGCGTTCATTCGGCAGACGCGTCGAGATCACTCGCTGCGTCGCGCCCCGTCCTCTTGCCCCATGCAGCATCCATGTCATTTCGTGTCCTGGTAACCGACGACGTTGATCCGGAAGGCGTAGCCTTGCTCACGGCCGAGCCGGAGCTGATTGTCGATGAAGTGCCGACGTTGCCGCGCGAGGAGTTGCTGCGGCGGATCCCCGACTACGACGCCATTGTCGGCCGCAGTGCGACGCGGATCTCGGCCGAGTTGCTGCAGACGGCGACAAAACTCAAGGTGGTTGGGCGGGCTGGGGTCGGCGTGGACAACGTCGCACTCGACGTGGCCACCTCGCTGGGCATTGCCGTCATCAACGCACCAGCCGGCAACACGGTGGCCGTCGCCGAGCTGTTCTTTGGCGCAGTCATCGGTCTCTTGCGACAGCTGCCGCAAGCAGCGCGCACGATGGGCGATGGGAAATGGGATCGTTCCCAGTTCATGGGACGCGAACTGTTCGGCAAGACCTTGGGCATTGTTGGTCTCGGACGGATCGGTGGCGAGGTGGCAACACGCGCGCATGCCTTTGGCATGCACATTGTCGCATTCGACCCGTATGTGTCCGACGAGCGGTTCACCACGTTGCGCGTGCGCCGCGCACCAACGCTCGATGCACTGCTGGCGGAAACGAACATCCTCACCATGCACGTGCCGCTCACCGATGAAACCCGCGGGATGATCGGCAAGCGTGAATTGAGTCGATTGCCCTCGCGTTCGGTGGTGGTGAACATGGCGCGCGGCGGCGTGGTGGAGGAGGCCGCGCTGCTGGCCGCGCTCGAGGCCGATCAGCTCCGCGGCGCCGCGCTCGATGTCTTCACCGCCGAACCGCTGGCCGCCGACTCGCCGTTCCGGAAGTGCCCCAACCTGATTCTCACGCCGCACCTGGGCGCCAATACGGTTGAAGCACAGCGCAACGTCTCACGTGATGCCTGCGTGGCCGTGCGTGACGCACTCTTGCACAAGGATTTGTCGCGCTCCATCAACGTTGCCGGTGGCGCGGCGGGCTGGGGCGATCTGCAGACCGCCTTGTTGGTCGCGCGGCGCGCCGCCGCCGTGGCGCGTTCCGTGTTGGCCGATCAGGGCATGCGCGCGGTGCGCCGCGTCGCGCTGCGCGTCGGCCCCGACCTGGCCCATGGTGCGAGCGCACTGCTGGCTGCGGCGGCAACGGGCGTGCTCGAAGGTGTCATCGAAACCGACCGGCTCAATCTCATCAACGCACGCAGTCTTGCCGAAGCACGCGGACTCGAATTGTCGGTCGGCGAGTCGAGCGAACTCGGACACCCGCGCGCCATCGAAGTGGCGCTGTCGGGCGGCATGCAACAGTTGGCGGTGACGGGCATCGCGCCCGAAGGCAGCACGCCGCGCCTGACGCGAATCGGGTCGTTTCATGTGGATGTGAATCCGAAACAGACGCTGCTCATTCTCACCAACCAGGACGTTCCCGGTGTGATCGGCCGCGTCGGGACGCTGCTTGGCGAACGAAAGGTGAACATCGCCGAGTATCACCAGGCGCGACTCGAACAGGGCGGCGACGCACTCGCGGCGATTTCGGTGGACGGTACCGTCGACGAGGCCACTCGTCAGGCACTGCTCGAGCTGCCGGACATTGTCTCGGCCAGCATCGTGCACTTCCGGACCGAGTGACGGACCGCCTCTCGACCGATCTCGATGTGCGTCGCGCCTACTCGCGCGACGCGTCCGGGCTCGAGTTCACGCCCGATGCCGTCGCACGTCCGGCGGACGCACTCGAGGTTGCCGAGCTGCTGCGCGATGCCACGTCGACACGAACGGCCGTCACGCCGGCGGGCGCGCAGTCCAGCACCACCGGTGCATCGATTGTCGATCACGGCGTGTTGCTGTCGCTGCGTCGGCTCGATCGACTCATCGACCTCGATCGGTCTGCGCGCTCGGTCCGCGTGCAGGCCGGCGTGTTGATCGCCGACGTGCGGCGCGCCGCCGAAGCGGAAGGACTGCTGTTCACGCCCGACCCCACCAGCGAGGAAGAATGCACGGTGGGCGGTGCCATCGCCTGCAATGCCTCCGGCGCCCGTTCACTGCGCTACGGCGCCACAGGGCCACACGTGCGTGCGCTCACTGTGGCACTGGCCAACGGTGAGATTCACGAGCTGCGGCGTCCGGCCCTCGAAAAGAACACGGTCGGGTATCCCATCACGCATGATCCGGTCGAGTGGTTTGTCGGCAGTGAAGGGACACTCGGGGTGGTGCTCGACGCCGAGTTCGCGTTGCATCCGCTGCCATCGCAGGTGCTGGGATTGGCGGTGCCATTCGCCACCGAGGCCGATGCACTCGCGTTTGTCGTGGCCGCACGGCGGAGCCCGTCGGTGTTTCCGCGGTGTCTCGAATACTTCGATGCACTGGCGTTCGAGATTGCACGTACGGCCGCCGGAAGCGGCGCGTGGGCGCCCGAGTCCCGAGCCATGGTGTACGTGGAGGAAACCGGGAGTCGTGAAGACAGCGACGCCGAGCTCCCATTGGAAGCGTGGTTGGCACTCGCCGAAACGCATCACGCGGATACGGCGGAGATTCGCGTCTACGACTCCGTGGCCTCGCTGGCCGATGCCCGGCGCATTCGTCACGCCATCCCGGCCACGATGAACGAACGCGGCGCGGCATGCCGATCGGCCGGCGGGCGGAAGGTGTCCACCGATTGGGCCGTGCCCTACCCGCGACTGGCGGAAGCGCTGCACATGGCGCGTACACTCGCTGATGCACACGGACTTCCGCAGGCGGTGGCGTATGGACACGCCGGCAACGGCCATCCGCACCAGAACTTCATCGCACACGACGCGGCCGAGCTGCACCGCATCGAACAGCTTGTGCAGGAAACGTTGCGCCAGGTCCTCGCGATGGGCGGAACAGTCGCCGCCGAGCATGGCATCGGCAAAATCAAACGCCGGTGGCTGCCGATGCAGGCAAGCGAGCTGCAACTGCGCGTGATGCGTGCACTCAAGCGCGAACTCGATCCACTGGGACTGCTGGCACCGGGCAACGTCCTGTGAGCGAACTGCGTCCTCGCTTTGCCACAGTGATCTTCGACGTCGATTCGACGCTGGCGACCATCGAAGGGATCGATTGGCTGGCCGGTTTGCGCGATGCCGCGATCGCGCGGGAGTGCGCCGAGCTGACCGATCGCGCGATGGCCGGTGAATTTCCCATCGATGCGGTGTATGTGCGACGCTTGGTCGCCATCGAACCCACGGCAGGTGAGTTGGCAGCGCTTGGCGAGGCGTATCGCGCGGCAGTCGTTCCGGGCGCCGCTGCGCTGATTGCGCAATTGCACGCCGCGGGCGTCGATGTGCATCTGCTGAGCGGCGGGTTGCGTGTGGCGATTCTGCCGCTGGCCGCCGAGTTCGGCGTGCATGCGGATCACGTGCACGCGGTGTCGCTGTCCGAAGACGCACACGGGCGATTCACCGCGCTCGATGGTGACCAACCGTTGGCCACACAGCCGGGGAAAGCGCTGGTGCTCGAGGCGCTCAATCCGATCCGGCCATCGGTCATCATCGGCGACGGCAGCACCGACGCGGCGGCCCGGCGGGCCACCGACCACTTTATCGCGTTCACCGGGGTGGCGCGCCGCGAGTCGGTGGTCGCCGTTGCCGACGCGGAAGCGCCGGACTTCGCTACGTTGCAGTCATTGCTGTTCGAGTTCATCGCCTGACGAGCGTCTCATGAGCCAGATCGCCGAGTTCGGTACGTTTTTCCTTCCCGGTCCGACCGAAGTGCGTCGGCCCATTCTCGAAGCGATGCTGGCGCCCATGCTGCCACATCGCGGCGCCGTCTTCGAGTCGCTGTTCGCGCGTATGCAACGTGGACTGCAGCCGGTGTTCCGCACGACGCGACCCGTGTACGTGTCGAGCTCATCGGCGACTGGCTTGATGGAAGCCGCCATCCGCTGCTCGCCTCCGGGTCCGGTGCTGGCACTGGTGAACGGTGCATTCAGCGAACGTTTTGCGCAGATCGCGCGCGCCTGCGACCGCGAGACGCAGGTGCTGGAGACCGCGTGGGGACAGGTGGCCGACCTCAACCAGGTAGAGGCGGCACTGGCGTCCCGATCGTTTGCGGCGGTGACCGTGGTGCATTCGGAAACGAGCACCGGCGCGTTAAGTGCACTGCCGCCGCTGGTCGCGCTTGCGCATCGATACGGCGCGGCGCTTCTGGTGGACTCCGTAACCGGTCTGGCCGGTGTGCCCGTCGAAACGGATGAATGGGAGATCGATTTTGTCCTGACGGGATCGCAGAAAGCGCTCGCGCTACCGCCTGGGCTTGCCTTTGGCGTCGCGTCGGAAGCGTTTATCGCGCGAGCGTCGAAGGGAGCATCGCGCGGGCTGTACTTCGATCTGGTGGAGTTCGAGCAGTACGTGCACAAGAACCAGACGCCCAACACACCCGCGCTCTCGCTGCTGTACGCGACGGCCGCGCAGTGTGATCACATCGCGGCCGAAACCATCGAAGCGCGGTGGCATCGCCACGCCGAGATGGCGGCGATGACGCATGCCTGGGTGGATCGCCTGACGGATGAAACAGGCCAGCCCTTCACCGTGTTCGCGGCGCCCGGCGCGCGCTCGTCGACCGTGACGGCGGTGACGGTTCCCGATGTTCTCACTGGCGACGCCATCGTCAGCGCCGTAGCGAAACGCGGATTCGTGATCGGCGGCGGGTACGGCAAGCTCAAGTCGAAGACCTTTCGTGTCGGACACATGGGTGACCACACGCTGGACGGACTCGCCAACTGTCTCGCGGCCACGAGCTCGGCCATTCACGAACTGCTGGCGCGTTGAGGCGTTCCGTCGACCGCGCTTCCCACGATCAACCGAAGGCCCGGCTATGAGCGATCTCGACTTCACCGGCAAACTCGTTGTCATCACGGGCGTGGGACGCGCCGGACAGGTGGGCGAAGCCATCGCCCTGGGGTTTGCACAACGCGGCGCCACCCTCGCGCTGCTCGATCTGCAACAGGCCGACGTGGACGCGCGTGCGGCGACGCTCACGGCGCTGGGGTACACCGTCAGCGCGCACGCGGCCAATCTGTCTGACGCGACCGCCGCCGATGGCGCGGCCGCAGCCGTCATCGACGCGACGCGTGATCGGTTTGGTGGCGCGGTGCACGCCGTGGTGTGCGCCGCCGGCGGGTTCGGCGTGACGGGCGCACTCGACAGTTCGGAGGTTGCGCTCTGGCAGCGACAGTTCCTGATCAACCTCGACACGGCGTACAACGCCACGCGGGCGTTTCTGCCCGCCGTGCGACAGGGTTCGGGTGCATACACGTACTTTGGGAGTGCAGCGGTGCTGCCGGGTGGAAAGTCCAAGGGACTGGCCGCGTACACGGCCGCCAAGAGCGGCGTTCTCGCGCTGATGCGTGCCGTCGCCGAGGACGAACGTGCCCACGGCGTGCGGGCCAACGCGATCGCGCCGACACAGGTTCGCACCGCGGCGAATATCGAGGCGATGGGCGCCGACAAAGACTATGTGGAACGTGAATCGGTGGCGGATGTCGTGGCATTTCTTTCCAGCACTCTCGCGCGGAACATCTCCGGACAGGTGATCACGCTGGCTTGACCAATGAGGTGACTGCTGATGCGTGCGACGACAACCGCTGCACTCGCATGGTTCGATGACGTTCGGCGCCTCGCGACACGTGGTTGCGTCACCGCGGTGATCACCGTCGTGATCACCATCGCGTTCACGCGCACCGCGGGCGCGCAGGAAGTGCGCGGCACCGTGCTGCGCGCGGACAGCATCACGCCGGCCAGCGGGATTGTGATGCTGCTGTTGCGGGAAACGGGCAACGCAACCGTATCGCGCACCGTGACCGGAGAACGCGGCACCTATGTGCTGCGGGCACCGGGCGTCGGCCGCTATCGATTGCGCGTACTGCGGCTTGGTCATCAGCCCATGACACTTGGACCGATTGCGCTGTCGTCCGGCGAGGTGCGCACCGTTCCTGTGCGGTTGATCGATGCGCCGATTCAGCTCGCGCAGTTTGAAGTCCGCTCGGCCAGTCAATGTCGTGTGCGACCCGACAGTGGTTTGCTGGTGGCGCAACTCTACGAGGAAGCGCGCAAGGCGCTGCTGGCGAGTGTTTCCGCCACGAGCGGAGTGGAGAGTCTGGCTGACTACGAGATGTTCTCGCGCCTGGTGGATCGACGCAATCGGGTGATTGCGCCCGTGCAGATCACCGCACTCGCGCGCCCGACCACCCGACCGTTTGCCAGCTTTCCTCCCGATTCGCTGGCCCGCATCGGTTACGTCACCGAGCAGGCGGACGGTACAGTCTATCGAGCGCCGGATGCCGAGGTCCTGCTGTCAGACGCCTTTCTCAGCCGACACTGTCTCGAAGCGGTGCGTGGGACGGGTAACCGTGCGACGTCGATCGGCATCGCGTTCAAGCCGATCGCAGCCTCTCCATCGGTGGTGGACATTCGCGGCACGATGTGGTTGGATCGAACCACGGCGACACTGCAGTCGGTCGAGTACACGTACGAACCGTTGTCCGAGGAGTTCGCGCGCGCCGGCGTTGGCGGTGTCGTGGAGTTCACCCAGACCGCCATCGGTTTCTGGTTTGTGAATCGGTGGAGCATCCGCATGCCTCGCACTGCGATGCGCCGCGCGGCCGCGCCGGTTGGCAATCGCCAGGGTCCGCCGCCGACAGTGCTGGTCGTCGAGGGGCTGCTCATTACCGGCGGTGAAGTGCGGCGCGTGCGCGTGGACGGCGTGGTGCGCTACGCGGGCGCCGGTGTGCCGCGCGACTCCGTCGACGCGCTGGCCGTTTGTCGGATGGGCGACACGACTGATGCCTC
>JAGNMU010000282.1 GCA_017991005.1 Gemmatimonadaceae bacterium
GTGTTGTCACTGCTGCTCGCAGCGATTCTTGCGGCCGCATGGCTGCTTGGCGCGATGACCACCGCACTCGCCGCTGCCGTCACCATGACGGCGGTGGTCCGGCTCATCGCCCAGCGCGTACTCACGCCGTCCCCGCGCGTCGCCGGCGCCCTCGTCGCCTGGGGCGTGATCGAGGGTCTGTTTGCCCTTTCGTCGCGAAAGGCCGATCAGATCATCCGACAGTCGCTCGCGGTGGAAGCGCCATCGGAAGTTATCCACGATGTCGCACTCACACCGACCGCGGCGAATGCCAACTGCTTCGATGTCCTGGTCGTCTCAACAGACGGCGCGACATACCGTGTGCGAAACGGCGCGGCGCGGCCCTGGTCGCGTCGTGGTATTCGCGCCGATAGCGCCTGCGTGCCGGGACTCGGCGACCGCGGGTCGCGATTTGGTCTGCTGCGCGGGGTAGGCGCACTGGCGGCCAGCGCGGACACGCGCGTGATCTGGCGCGGCCTGGCAAGCGCCTCGTGACGCCCTGCAGGCGATCGCGGCCGAGCGGTGTGGCGGCGCGGCGCTGCGCTTCATGCGTGTGCCGGTGTGGGAGATCGAGCCGGACGGTTCACGGCGACTCACTGATGCCCGCTTTGGTTTTGGTGGCGGGGGGTTCGCCGAAGTCCGATCGCCGCCCGGCGTCTGCTCGCTGTCGCCGCGTGCGTGGATCCCCGCCTGGGTCCCCCCGCGCGCCGATATCGTCGACATCGGCCACTGAGTCTGCGCGTCCGAATGCGGTGCGAGAACCCGCGAACGCATCAGCGTATCAGCGCATCAGTTCATCAGTGCATCAGCGCACGCTGAACATGTAGTTGTTCAGGAATTTGATCGTGTCTTCCTGCTCCCGCACGCGGTGCGCCAGGAGATCGCCGATGCTGACCAATCCATGTAGTCCGTCGGTGTCGACGACGGGCAGATGCCGGATGCGATGGCGCGTCATGATCGCACCACACTCGTCCGCCGTCGTTTCCGGTACACAGGTGAACAGCGCGGATGTCATCACCTCTTCCACGCGCGAAGTCGCGGGATCGCGTTCGGCCGCCACCACGCGACGGAGCATGTCCCGCTCGGTGAAGATGCCCACCAGCCGCGTGCCATCCATGACCAGCACGGCGCCAAAGCCGTTGTCGCCCATGATGTACGCAGCGTCGAGCACCGTTGACGACGGTGACACCGACACCACGGTTGCGCCCTTGAGCGCCAGCAGATCACGCACGGTTTTGATGTCGGACTCCAGTTGGGGATGTCGCGAGTGTAGCGCCGGGACAGCGCCGCGTCGAGGGGAACCGTCCGAAGTCGCGCCCGGCGCGCGCGTGGCTGCGCCGTCCATGCCGTGCACAGCAGTCGACACGGCGGGCTGAGGCGGCCACCTTTGGTCCCATGTCACTCTCCGAGATGGCGGACGACCCCGCCGCGATGGAATTCAGCGCCGATGCGATGCGCCGCATGGGACACGCTGTGGTCGAGCGCGCCGTGCAGCACATCGCGTCGCTGGCCACGCAACCCAGTTGCGGTGATGTGGAGGCGGCCGAGTTGTGTCGCACCTTGCGTGAACCGGTGCCGGAAGACGGCAGCGCTCTCGAGCCGCTGCTGGATCAACTGTTCGACTCGCTCATCCCGCGATCGTTCACCACAGCTGGGCCGGGGTATCTCGCGTACATCCCCGGCGGCGGGGTCTATCCGGCGGCCTTGGCCGATTTCATCGCCGACACGACCAACCGATACACGGGCGTGTGGATGGCGGCACCCGCGTTGGTTCAGCTTGAAGCCAACGTGCTCGAGTGGCTGCGGGACTGGATGGGATTTCCGCCGGGAACGGCTGGGCTGCTGACCACCGGCGGCTCCGGCGCGACGTTCAATGCAATCGTGTGCGCGCGCGAGACGCGATTGGGCACCGACATCCGCGCTGGCACGCTGTACACGTCGACGCAGGGACATCATTGCATCAACAAGGCCGCCAAGCTGGCCGGCATTGCACCGGATCGCGTGCGTGCCGTTCCTGTTGATGCGCAGTATCGCATGGATGTCGCCGCGCTCGCCGACGCGATTGCACGAGATCGCGCGGACGGGCTCACGCCGTTCATGGTGGTGTCGTCCGCCGGCACGACGAATACAGGGGCGGTCGACCCACTCGATGCTATTGCGACACTCTGCGCCCGCGAAGGTCTGTGGCATCATGTCGATGGCGCCTACGGCGCCTGTTTCCATGTGTGCCCCGAACTCCGTCCGTTGTTGCACGGACTCTCGCGCGCGGACTCACTGACGCTCGATCCGCACAAGGGTCTGTTTCTCCCGTATGGCACCGGTGCCTTGCTGGTGCGCGACGGCGAACAGTTGCGCCGTGTGCACTCAGCGACGGCGGGCTATCTGCCGGAAAATCAGGACGAGTTCTACGACCCCGCGCAGTACGGTCCCGAACTCTCGCGCGGCTTTCCAGGACTGCGGCTCTGGTTGACGCTCAAGATGTATGGTGCGGCCCGCTACCGCGCCGCGATCGCCGAGAAGCGGACGTTGGCACTGCGTGCCGCCGAGCAGATCGCGGCGATTCCCGGCATCGTCATGGTCGCGCCGCCCCAGTTGTCGCTCTTCGCGTTTCATGTCGCCGGCCCGTCGCTGCCCACCCTCGCCGATGAAAACGCCGCCACCGCGCGCCTCATCGACGACATCACTGCTCGCGGCCGCGTGATGTTGTCAGGATGCACCGTGAACGGGCGATTCCTGGCGCGGGCATGCGTGCTGAGCTTCCGGACGCGCCAGGCGTCAGTGGACGAGTGCGTCTTGCACATCGCCGAGGCTGTCGCCGCGCAGATGGCGCATCAATAGAGCACTCGACTATCCACTACTTGTTGCGTCTATTCAACATTTAGAGGCGCCTATTGCGTCGTTGCGAGAATGCAACAGTTTGTTGCACAGCCCGTCATTTTGACTGCCCAGAAAGGAAGAGTTCGCTTCTGTATCTCGTTAACAGGTAAACGTTTAGAGTTTTTTTAGGTCTATGACGGGCGCCGGTGCGGTGTTTGCGACGTGGAGGTCTGAATCGCCGGAGTTGTAATGAGGCCACAGACGACTACGGCGGACCGCTTCCATTGACCCCAATCCAGAGACCGGTATGACATCACATCGTTTTTCAGGACGTTTGCCACGCGCCGTGGTTGCCGCGGGTGTGGCGTTCCTCGCGGCCTGCAGCGACGCGCCGACTTCGATCTCCCCTACGGAAAGCGCGCTGTTTGGCAACGTCCCCGCCAGCGGAGGCATCATCGCGGCCGGCGATGGCGTGCTGTTCCCGGAACAGCTCGAAGTGTGCAAAGTCTGGGCGAACGGCGTGACGCCGTCGGCGATTCAGGTTCGCCTGCAGGTGACGGGCAGCGTGACCAAGGATACCACCATCACGATCGCGGTCGATGCGGGCCGCGACGCGGCGGGCAGCCCGATTCAGTGCGCGCTCGTGTGGCAGAACAGCCGCATCACGGCCGACGTGGTGACGGTCACGGAAGTGGTACCGACGAGCGGCTACACCACCGACTGGAAGCTCGAAACGATTCTGTTTCCATTGCGCAGCCCGTTCATCCTTGGACCCACTACAACGGGCACGGGCACATCGGTCGCGTCGATCACCATTGGCGGACCGGGCAACAATCCGGGCGCGCTCGTGACCTTCACCAATACGCCGCTGCCCACCGGCTCCATCGGAGATTTCGTCTGGAACGATCTGAATGCAGACGGAGTGCAGGATGGTGGCGAGCCCGGGTTTGCGAACGTGCCGCTCGATCTCATCCAGAACGGCAATGTCATCGGCTCCACCACCACCAACGGCAGCGGCATCTACACGTTTGCCGGACTCCCCGCCGGCGACTACACGGTGTGTGTGTCGACGCCGCCAGCTGGCTTCGCGCAAACGTACGATCTCGACGGCGTTGCCACGGCGCATTGCGCCGCCGCCTCATTGACCACGGGGCAGGATCGCACTGATGTGGACTTTGGGTACGTGCAGCTCGGCAGCATCGGCGACCGCGTGTGGAATGACGTGAACGGCGACGGCGTGCAGGATGTGGGTGAGGCCGGATTGAATGGCTGGACGGTCACACTGCGGAACTCCGCCAACGTGGTCGTCGGCACCGCGTCCACCAGCGGCAACGGCACCTACACGTTCGGCAGCCTGTTTGGCGGCACGTACTCGGTGTGCGTCACACCGGCGTCGGGTTATACGCAGACGTACGATCTCGATGGCTTGGCGACACCACATTGCGCCACCGCCACGCTCGCCACTGCACAGCACCGCACGGACGTCGACTTCGGCTATCTCTTCCCGCCCACGATCGGCGGCCAGGGCTGCACACCAGGCTACTGGAAACAGTCGCAGCACTTTGACAGCTGGAAAGTCTACGCGACGTCGGACATGATTGACGCCGTGTTCGGTGTCACCTTCCGGAGCGTGGGTAAGAACAACCCGAAGGGTCCGCTCACTCTGCTGCAGGCGCTCGGCCTGAATGGCAACAACGACGGTGAGCAGCTCTTCCGCCACGGCACCGCCGCGCTGCTCAACAGCGCGTCCACAAGCGGCGTCAACTCGAACTACACGTCGGCGCAGGTGATCCAGATGGTGCGCACAGCATGGCTGAGCGGTAATACCACCACCATCGCCAACACCAAGGCCCTCCTGGCGGCAGCGAACGAGCAGGGGTGCCCGCTCAACTGAGTCGCGCGCGCGATGTCAGCGACATGATCCATTTCGCATGACATCATCAGATGTATCATCGGCTCATCGACACAAGCCGGATTCCTTCGGGAATCCGGCTTGTGTGTTGTGCGCCACGTATTTCCCTACACGACCGACCGAATTCCCTGACAGTGATCGGGTGTGCACAGGCGTACTCATCCCACTCCCTAGATTCACTCACTCAGGAGTTCGATAGATGCGTGCTTTTCGCCCGTCGTTGCTTGTTGGTGCGCTGTTGGCACTGTCCGCGTCCGCGGGAGCGCAGTCGACTGAAGGCCCGTGGATGGTGCGCGTTCGCGCGCTGTCGCTGACGCCAGCCAACAAATCCGACGCGATCCCGTCACTCAACGTGGCGGCCGACAAGATCACCGTCAGCGACAAGATTTTCCCGGAAATCGATATCGCCTACTTCTTCACCAAGAACTTCGCCGCGGAACTGGTGCTCACCTATCCGCAGCAGCATGATGTGGAGCTCAATGGCAGCAAGATCGGCACCTTCAAGCACCTTCCGCCGACATTGCTTGCGCAGTACCACTTCCTACCCGCCGGTGTGATTCGTCCGTATGTCGGCGTCGGTGCCAATCTGACGCTGATCTCCGATGTCGATATTCGTGTGGCCAACGTCGGAGCACTGGACCTCGAGTCCAGCTCAGTGGGCGCCGCAGCACAGATTGGCGCGGACATCAAGCTCATGCCGGGCAAGTTCCTCAATATCGACGTCAAGAAGGTGATGATCGGCTCTGACGTGACGCTCGGCAGCACCAAGGTATCAGCGGTGAAAGTGGATCCGATCCTCGTCAGCATCGGGCTCGGCATTCGCTTCTAGGACACCGTGCGGTGGGCCCACTGCAGGTGTGATCGGCGTCGTGCCCCCGGGTACGACGCCGATGGTTTTTGGGCCCACTCCACGCCGCGCAATCCCGCGTGGAATTCCGCGAAGAATTCCGCGTCGAATTCCGCCAGGAGGTAGCGGATCGCCGTCCCGGCTACATTCTCCGGGATGACCAACTCCAGCGCAGCGACCGATCAGCCGAGCCTCGACGTGCCCACCCTCGAGGCGATTCGCGCCACGCGCAAACGGCTCGGTGAGCTGGTGGTGACCACCCCCACCCGGCCGCTGATGGATGACGCGATTGCGAACGCCGTCGGCGCCTCCACACGACTCTGGCTCAAGGAGGAGCTGTGCCAGCGCACCGGCAGTTTCAAACCGCGTGGCGCCCTGACGGTGATGCTGGACC
>JAGNMU010000283.1 GCA_017991005.1 Gemmatimonadaceae bacterium
CACCGGGGCGGTACATCATCTCGGCCAACACCTACGACGCCAACTCGTTCGGGACGTTTCAGCTCAATCTCCGCCTGGCGCCCGCCGCGTGCTCCACGGGTCCCGTGCTCAATTTCCCGACCACGCGGAATGCCACGCTGCAAACCACCGCGTGCCGACTGAACGATGACAGTTACGAGGACCGGTACGAATTGACCGTCGGGACGCGCACCACGCTGACGATGGCGATGTCCACGCCGGTGTTCGATGCATTCCTGGTGGTGATGGATGACAGCGAAAATCTGGTGGCGTGGGATGATGACGGTGGCGGCGGCCTGAACGCTGCGCTCGAGGTGCAGCTCGAGCCCGGTCGCTATTTCATTCTTGCCCAAGGTTATCCTGGCGAGACCGGTGCATACCAGTTGGCAGTGGCCGCAGCCAACGATCCCTGTGCCGCCACGCGCACACTCGCCCTCGGTCAATCGGTCACGAATACCATGGCGGTGACCGACTGTCAGTTCAGCGACGGTGGTGGTCCGACGCGTTTTCTTCAGCGCTACCGACTCACGTTGCCGACGGCCACGTCGGTGCAAATCGATATGACGAGTACGGCGATCGACGCGTATGTGGTGGTGCAGAACGCCAACACGGGTGCGGTCGTGGCGGAGAACGATGACATCAGCGCACAGTCCACGAATTCGCGCGTGATCGTCAACCTGCTGGCCGGGCAGTACATCGTGAATGCCACCACGTACGGTGCCAACGAAACGGGACCGTTTCAGCTGACCGCCAGTGCAATCAGCAACCCGTCGGTGAGCGTGACGATCAATCCGCCGTCGATGTCGTTGCAGCCTGGTTCGACACAACAAGCCACCGCCACCGTGAGCGGGTCCGCAAACACGACGGTCGTGTGGAGCAGCAGTTCGCCCGGCATTGCGTCGGTCACCAGCACCGGTCTCATTCGCGCGCTGACGCCAGGTGTGGCGACGATCACGGCGGCATCACAAGCGGATCCCTCGCGCGTGGGCACGGCGACGGTGACCGTGAGCGGCAGTGGAGGTGCCACCAACGTGGACATCGCCGCGCTGTACCTCGTGCAGTCGGTGCAGCAACTCGATGGTCGGATTCCGCTGATTGCCGACCGCCAGGCGGTGGCGCGCGTCTTTGTGCGCGGCAGCCGCACCGGCATCGGATCCGTGAATGTCCGGCTGCGTTTTTATCAGGGCGCCACGCTGTTGAGCACACTCACAGGCAGCACCACGCCCACGCTCACGGTGGACGAAAGCTGCTGTTCGGCCAACATCGCCGTGCCGGGTACGCTGATGCAGAACGGCGTGTCGATTCTGGCCGACGTCGATCCGACCAACGCGCTCGCCGAGTCGAACGAGAGCGACAATCAGTATCCGTTGTCGGGCACGCCGCAGTCGCTTACGGTGGTGGCGATGCCGCCGTTCAATCTCAAGCTGGTGCCGGTGCAGCAAAATCGGACAGGCCAGGCCGGCACGGCGACCCAGACGTTGCTCACGATGTTCCGCAGTGTGTGGCCGATGAACGTCATCAACGTGACCACGCGTGCCCCGCTGTCCATCGACTACGCGGTGACATCCGCGGGCAGTGACGCGTGGGTGCGGCTGGTACGCGATGTTGAGATCGCACGACAGACCGAAGGCAGCAACGCGTACTACTATGGGTTGCTGCGCTCGCAAGCCACATCAGGACTGGTGGGGCTCGCCAACGGCATTCCGGCACTCACCGCCATCGGCATCGACGAACAATCGAGTTTCGGTGCCGATGAAAGCCGCCTGACCTTTGCCCACGAGCTCGGCCACACGCTCAGTCTGCGCCACGCGCCGTGTGGTGGTGCGGCCGGCCCCGATCCCAACTTCCCGTTTGCCGACGGGCGGACGGGTGTCTTTGGTATGGATACGTACGCCAACAACGCGCTCAAGCTGCCGTCGTTCAACGATCTCATGACCTACTGCAGTCCCAACGAGTGGGTGAGTGCCTACTACTACCGCAAGGTGATGGACTTCCGCGTGCAGAATCCCAACGGGATTCCGCAGGCGCCGTCACGCGTGCTGATGGTCTCGGGGCGCGTGGATGCGGCCAGTGTTGCGCTCGATCCGTCATTCGCCGTTGACGCGCCGCCAACGCGCAACGATCCGAATGGCCGATTCATCGCGGAGGGTGTCGCGGCAGATGGACGTGTGTTGTTTCGGTGGCGCTTCACGCCGTATCGTGTCGAGGATGCGCGGCAGGAAACCGAGGCGTTCGTGGTGGCGGTGCCAGTGTCGGCCGCGGTGCAGACGCAGCTCGCGCAGGTGGTGGTGCGCGAGGCGGGAGGCGCGCGCGGCGACCGCCGAAGCCGCGCATCGGGCAGTGCGCTGCGCGCCGGCTCGGGCGCACCGGTCGCGACGGTAAAGTTGCCAGGGGGCGGCTCGCAGATCAGTTGGTCGTCGTCGATGTACCCACTGGTGCTGGTGCGCGATCGTATCACCGGCGACGTGCTGGCCATTGCGCGCAACGGCACGCTCGACCTGTCGGCATTCGGACGCGCGGACCGATTGCAGGTGCTCATGTCGGATGGCGTGGGCAGCGTGACATACACCATCGATCCCGCGACCGGAGCGCTGCGTCAATGATCGCACACATGCGGAGCGCGACACGGTGGCGGTTGAGTGTTGCGGGGATCGCGCTGCTGTCGGTGGCGTGTCGCGGGCGAGGCGCTGCGGCACGTGCGGAGAGTGGAGCGGCCGACAACGGAAGCGCCAACAGTCAGGCGGCGGTGCGTCTGGAGCGTGGGCCGTGCCGAGGATTCTGCCCGGAGTACACCGTCGAGTTGTTCGACGATGGCACCGTGCGTTTTGACGGTCGGCGCAACGTACAGATGTCCGGGGCGCAGCAGAGCCGGATTCCGGCGGCCGCCGTCAAGGCGCTGCGTGAGTCGATTGCGTCGAGTGTGTTTGCGACGGCCGACACGGCGTATGTGTATGAGAGTGCCGGATGCGGACGGTATGCCACCGATATTCCGGTCAACGTCCTCACGGTGCGCCTGGCCTCGTCACACAAGTCGGTGCGACGCGATGGAGGGTGCCAAGGTGCCCCGGCGGCGCTCGCGGCACTCGAAGCCCGCGTGGACAGTGTTGCCAACACCCGCCAGTGGATCTCGAAGGACGGAGGAACGACCCGATGAAACTCATGACAGTCGTGGTGCTGGCCGGCTGCGCCCTGCTCGCGCCGACAACGCACCTTACCGCGCAGGCCAAACCAGCGGCCGTTGAAGTGCTGGATGCGCACGTGGCGCGCGCGCCGAAATCGAAGTCGAAATCCGATGGCGAGGCCAAGGTGGTGAAGGCGGCCAAAGCCTCAACCACCAAGACGGCGAAGGCGGCGCCGCGGACATCCGCACCGCCGCCCACGCTGCACATCACCCCCAAGGCGGCAAAGCGGTCACCGCGCCGGTGACCGCCTTGCGCCGTGCACGCGCGACTACTTGTCGATGATCACGTAGCGCGCGAGGCGCTGCAGCTCTTTCGGGCGGCTGCGCAGGTACTTCGAGATCTCGCGGTTGAACTGCTCCATCGACGTCCACGGGCGATACTCGGCGAACTCACGCTTCCACTGGCGTGTCCCCACGCCGATGCTGGCGAACGAGTCCATCGTCGCTTCGGTGAACGTGTTGAGTTCGATGGGAATGAACAGGTACTGCTCGAGACGCGCCGCTTCGGTGGCATTGGTGGCCTTTGCGACGGCCGTCTGAAACTGATCGAACGCCTTCCACGGTCGGCCGGTCTTGATCGCGGCGATCTTCTTGGCGTCGGTGCCCGGGATGAGCGCCATCTCGGCGTCTGTGCCGCGATTGGCATCCACGTGCACGAACATCTTGCCATAGAGCTCGGTGCGTTGCGCCTTGGTGAGCGACTTGGACGCCAGAATGCTGTCAAGTGCCGTAATGCTGAGAATGGGGCGGGCGTCCTTGAGTGCCTGCACGATGGCGGCATTCATGTGTGGCAGCGTCAGCAGTGCGCTGTCGGCGGCCACGTTTGGCTCGATCAAGCCCATCTGCTTGCCAAGCTGCGCCGAAGCCGGGACCGCGAGGGTCAGCGACAACGCGCCGGCGGCGCACGCGGAGACAAATCGGGACTTCAACGACGTCATGGGTCGTTCCTCAGGTCGGGGAGATCATCTTCACGTGACTGTCCGAGAAGACGGGGATGACGGAAGGCAAAGGCCAATCCGATGAGTGCCAGTTGCACCATCGTGCCGGGCGCCAGTGTGGGCGTCGAGCCCATCACTGCTTCGATGTACAGTTCGCGACCGGATAACGATGGATTGGATTCACTGGCATACACGACGTTGCCGCGAAAGTGCTGAATCACGCCGACGCCGCCACTGGCAAAACTGACCGCCATCACCACCTGCAGCGCGCGGAGCGACGCCGCGCTTCGCGCCAGCCCAAACCAGGCGAGGATGAGCAGGGTCAGGCCGATCAACACCAGCGGGATCAGCTGCCACACGCCGTCGGTATGCTTGAGCAGCAGCAGTTCCACGGCGGTGCCCGCGTTGCCGACAACCAGCGTGACCAGCAACGCGGCCCGCAAGACGGTCACGGTTGTCTGTTGGCGAATGCTCACGGAGCGAAGTCCACGGCGTCGTGCGGAAGGGGAGAGTGCACCGTTGTGAGACGAGATAAATGGCCGCGAGTTAAGGACGCGGCACTCACGAACATACTGCCGGTGTCACACATTTGTGGATCGTGCCTTCCCCCAACCCGCAGCCCGCCATGCCGCGCTCCCGACGACAGTTCCTGGCCGAAAGCAGCACCGCGCTCGCGGCGGTGGCAGGGGCGTCCACGCGTACGGGTGCGTCCACGGGGACGAGTTGGCCGACCGCGCTTCGCCGCTCGGCTGCTCATAGTCTGGTCATTCGCGGCGGGCGCGTCTTTGATGGTTCACTCAACGGTTCGGGTCGTATCGCCGATGTGGCGGTGGACGGGGGCCGCGTGGTGGCGATTGCCCCGTCGATTGCCGACCGCGGCACCGAAGAGATCGACGCCCGGGGGCTGATTGTCTCGCCGGGATTCATCGATATCCATTCGCATGCGGAAAGCTCACTCGCCGAGGACCCCCGTGCGGAGTCGGTGATTCGGCAGGGGGTCACAACCATCGTGGGCGGACAGGACGGCAGCTCGCGAGGCGTGGAGGGACCGGACGCCTTCGCGACGCTGCTGTCTGCTGTGGGGTCGTACGGGGCGGCCGTCAATGTGGCGATGATGGCGGGGCTTGGCAGCATCCGTGGGCAGGTGGTCGGACAGGATGACCGTCCCGCTACGCGCGCCGAGGTGGAGTCGATGACGGCACTCGTGTCACGTGCGTTGGCCGCAGGGGCGTGCGGTGTTTCGTCAGGGCTGGAGTACACCCCCGGCGCGTTTGCGCCGCTCGAGGAGTTGATCGCACTCTGTCGTCCACTCGGTGCGCGCGGGTTGCCGTATGCGACGCATATGCGCAACGAAGACGACCGGTTGCTCGAGTCGATCGATGAGTCAATTGCCGTGGCGCGCGGCGCCCGGTGTCCGCTGCAGATCTCGCACCTCAAAACGCAGGGGCCGCGCAACTGGGGGCGACTGGAGGATGCGTTTGCTCGCGTGACACGTGCGCGTCAGGACGGACTCGATGTCGCGTTCGATCGCTATCCGTACACGGCGTATTCCACGGGGCTGACGAATCTCTTTCCGGTGTGGAGTCGCGATGGCGGTACCGCCGCATTCCTCAAGCGACTCGATGACCCGGCCACGGCGCCGCGCATTCGTGAGGCGGCGCTTGCCAAAGTGGAGTTGATCGGCGGGTGGCAGAATGTGCACATCACGTCTGTGCGCGTGGCCGAAGACCGTGCGGCTGAGGGTAAGCGACTCGGGGCGTACGCCGCGTCAGTGTCGACCGATCCGTACGAACTCACCGTGGGGCTGCTGCGCCGGAACAACGGCAGTGTGGGGATG
>JAGNMU010000021.1 GCA_017991005.1 Gemmatimonadaceae bacterium
GTGCGCGATCAGTCGCATCTCGTGTACGGCAAAGGGGCGCTGGCGATGCATGCCCTGCGCATTGCGCTGGGCGATTCGGCGGTCGATGGTGTGCTCCGGACGCTGCTGTCGCGCGAGGGCGGGCCGTCGGGCGTCGCGACCGCGCTCGAGCTGCGTGGTCTGTTGCGGGATGCTGCCGGCACCGACACGGACCGCGCGCTCGTGGATGAGTGGTTTTTGCATCGCGTGATTCACGATCTCCGGGCCGATACGGCCTCAGCCGTTGCCGACGGAGCACACGGCTACCGGTTGCACGCCGAGTTCCGTGCGGAGCGCGTGGTGACCGATTCGGTGGGCGAACGCGTGTCCGCGGCTGACGGCGAACGTCTGGAAGTCGCGGTGTACGGCGCGGGCGCGCGGGCGGACACCCTGCTGCGTCGCGATGTCGTGCCGGTTCGTGCCGGTCGTCTGGTGTACGACGTCGTCGTTGGCGAGCTGCCGGGTCGAGTCGAGATCGACCCACGGCTGCTGCGCATCGATCGCGAGCGGTCCAACAACACGCGCCGTGTCACGGTTCGGCGGGAGGCGGCGCCGGTCGTACATTAGGGCATGACCGCCTTCTGTCCGCAGGCCCCGCGACGTGCGTTCGTCGCATCAGTGATCGCATCAGTGATCGCATCAGTGATCGTACCACTGATCGTTGCGCTGACGTCGTGTACACCGGTCACGGCGGCCCGTGCGCCCTCTGCCCAGCCGTCGCCACCGGGGACGCGACCCGCACTCGAGTATGCCATCGGTGCGGATCTGTCGTTTGTCGCGCAGGCGGAGTCGCTGGGCACGGTCTTTCGCGATGGCGGCGTGGCGAAGCCCGCGCTCCAGATCTTTCGCGAGCATGGCTACAACTGGATCCGGTTGCGGCTCTTTCACACCGTGGCGAACAGCCGGCAGCCGCTGCCCAACGATCTGCCGTACACGATCGCGTTGGCGAAACGGGCCAAGGCGATGGGATACCGGTTTCTGCTCGACTTCCACTACTCGGACACGTGGGCAGATCCGGCACACCAGGAGATGCCCAAGGCCTGGGCCGCGCTCCCGGTGTCGGCGTTGCCCAGCGCGGTCGAGCAGTACACGCGCGATGTGATCGTTGCGCTGCGTGAGGCGGGGGTGATGCCGGAGATGGTGCAGATCGGCAACGAAATATCGGTCGGCATGATGTGGCCGGCCGGCAAACTCCCCGAGCAGTGGGAGATGCTGGCGTCGCTCGTCTCCGCCGGTATTCGTGGTGTCGATGCCGGGGTGGGTACCGCCGCGCGCCCGTTGATCATGGTGCACATCGACAAGGGCGGAAATCGGGAGAACACACAGTGGTTCTTTGACAATCTGTTGCAACGCCACGTCGCATTCGATGTGATCGGGCAGTCGTACTATCCGTGGTGGCACGGGTCATTGTTGTCGCTGCGCGAGAATCTGGCATTCATGGCGGAGCGCTATCGGAAGCCGATCATCGTGGTGGAAGCCGCGTACACGTGGCGTCCAACGGAGTATCTGAATGCGCCGGCTCCCTTTCCCGAATCACCCGAGGGGCAGCGCGATTTTCTCGACGCGGTGCGTCAGGCGGTGCTGGACACTCCACACGGTCTTGGCCGCGGAGTTTTCTGGTGGGAGCCTGCCGTGGCCGGGGGCGGGCTTCGCGCACGCGGGATGTTTGACGACGCGGGCAACGCATTGCCGGTGATCACCGTGTTCGACAAGTATCCGAGAGGGACGCCTGCGCGACGATGAGGGACGGGGGGAACATACCAGTTGTCGGTTTTTTCAGTCGTCAGACAACGGCTGAGTTCTGGGTCTTCAGTCTGAGTGGTCGGTTCTCAGTACTGACAACTCACCACTCGAACTCACAACCCACCACTCAGCTGTTGTCCGACGACTGACAAACCGACAACTGGCTGTCCCCGCTACGGTGCCTCCCCCATCTCCTCCCCCATGCGCACCGCCGTCCCCTCCGTCCAGGGCGCCGTGAACGCAATGGTCTGGCGCGGGAACAGCATGACCACGGTCGAGCCCAGCAGAAAGCGTCCCATCTCGTCGCCCTGACGCAGCGTCACCGCGCCATGATCGTAGCGCCACTCGCGCAGCGTGCCGGTTCGCGGCGGATTCACCACACCGTGCCACACCGTCGCCATGCTTCCGACGATCGTCGCGCCCACGAGTACCATCACGAACGGTCCACGCGGTCCTTCAAAACAGCACACGACACGCTCGTTGCGGGCGAAGAGACCGGGGACCCCGCGTGCGGTGGCGGGATTCACCGAGAACAGGGCGCCCGGCACATGGATCATGCGCACGAGCTGACCGTCGCACGGCATGTGAATGCGATGGTAGTCCTTGGGACTCAGATAGATCGTGGCGAACTGACCGTCGGAATAGGCCGCGGCAAGGGTCGCGTCGCCGCCAACGAGCGCCGTCGTCGTGTACTCGTGGCCCTTCGCCTGAAAGATGCGATCGCCATGGATGGCTCCCAGTTGACTGATCGCCCCGTCCACCGGGCAGAGATAGTCGGCTGTCGCGAGCGGCCGAGCGCCGGGGGCGAGGGCGCGCGTGAAGAACTCGTTGAACGTGGGATATCGCCCGATGTTCGGCTCGGCCGCTTCGGCCATGTTGACGCCGTATTGTCCAACAAACCAGCGGATCACCGATGTGGTGAGCGCGCCGACGTTCGCGCCTGCCGCGCGACCGGCAAGTGACGTCAGTGCCTGTTTGGGCAGCAGATACTGGAGACGAACGGCGAGCGGTGTGGACATAACGCACGGAACATAGCGACTCGCTTGGCGGCGCGTGACGGACTCGCCGGGTGGTCTCGGCTCCTTGCACATCCCGCGGCCGGGCCGCAAGCTCTTCGCGTTCGCCCATGACCGGCACGAACATCCGTCCAGACCCGCGACACCAGAGGACGCGACATGGCAACTAACGCCCACGGTGCTTGCCCGACACATTCGCGACCGCCGGCCTGGCGCGCGCTACTGATTGCGGGCGCCGTTGTGTTCGCGTCGGGTGCTGCGACACCCACGCACGTAGCAGCGCAGTCAGCGCGCACCGCGCGTTCGGCGCGGCCGAACATCATCTACATCATGACCGACGATCACGCGGCCCACGCGATCAGTGCGTATGGGTCGCGCGTGAATCGTACGCCGCACCTGGATCGATTGGCGAAAGAAGGGGCGCTGCTGTCCAGCGTGTTCGCCACCAATTCCATTTGCACGCCCAGTCGCGCCGCGATCCTCACGGGTCAGTACTCGCACCTCAATGGTGTCACCGTCTTCAATCGCTTCGACAGCGGGCGGATGACGATCGCACGGCTCATGCAACGCGGTGGCTACTTCACCGGCATGATCGGCAAGTGGCATCTGGGCAGCGATCCCCAGGGTTTTGATCAATGGGAAATTCTGCCGGGGCAAGGGGTCTACTTCAATCCGATCATGTACACGGCCACGAGCGAGAAGACGTACCGCGGGCAGTACGCCACGGATGTCATCACGGATCGTGCGTTGGCGTTTCTGGGGTCGCGCCCCAAAGACAAGCCGTTCTTCCTGATGGTGCATCACAAGGCCCCACATCGGCCGTGGGAGCCCGACTCCGCTCACGGCGCGCAGTTTGCGTCGCGTCGCATTCCGGAGCCCGTCACGTTCTGGGATGCCTACGCCACGCGTACCGATGCACTGCACGAGAACCAGCAACGGGTCGCGACGGATCTGACCAATCGCGATCTCAAAATCGTGCCGCCGTTCGGTTTGGACTCGATGGCGTTGATCAAGTGGCGCTCCGTCAAGCCGGAGTCCGTGACGACCGTCATCGAGGGGCGATCGGTGACGCTCACCGGAGAGGCGCTCGCGCGCTGGAAGTATCAACGCTACATGCAGGACTATCTCGCGACGGTGCAGTCGGTCGATGACAATGTCGGCCGCTTGCTGGCCTACCTCGACTCGACCGGGTTGTCACGCAACACGATGGTGGTCTACACCAGTGATCAGGGGTTCTTTCTGGGTGACCATGGCATGTTCGACAAGCGGTTCATGTATGAAGAATCGATCCGCATGCCATTTCTGGTTCGCTGGCCGGCCGGTATCAAGGCCGGTTTGCGCAGCGATGCGATGGCACTCAACATCGACTTCGCCTCCACGTTTCTCGACGTGGCCGGCTTGCCGCCGTCACCCGAGATGCAAGGACGAAGCATGATGCCGCTGCTACGCGGCCGTGTCCCCGCGGATTGGCGGACGTCGATGTACTACCGCTACTACCACGATCCGGGTGATCACAACACCCGCGCGCACTATGGTGTTCGGACGCGCACGCACAAGCTCATCTTCTTTCCCACCAAGCAGCAGTGGGAGTTGTTCGATCTGGTCAACGACCCGTATGAGCTGCACAATCTGTACGGTGCGCCGGGGCTGGGGCCGCTGACGGCATCGCTGACTGCTGAGCTGGTGCGCCTGAAAAAGGCCGTACGGGACGATGATCAGTTCGCCAACGACCAGTTTCCCAATGGCGTCGATGGCACGGTGGCGCGACTGCGCGGCAAATAGGCATTCGGCGGGGATTGCCGAGGCCGCATTCGACGCGCATCGTGTGGCGGGCGGCTCGAGCCGCGACCGACTCTGACACTGGGATGAACGATGAAGCGACGCCTGCTGGCCTTAGCGCTGATGCTCTGCGCCGTCAGCTGCACCGATGACGGCGTCACCGGAACCTCGACGCTCCGCGGGACCTACACGCTCCGCACCGTCAACGGCGCGGCTCCACCGGTGACGCTGTCCACCACGGGCACCACCACGGTCGAGTTGCTCAGCGACCAACTGTCGCTCTTCAGTGGCGGTACGTTCGAACGGCAGGCCCGGATGCGCACGACGACGAACGGCCAGGCCTCCACCGCGACCACGATCGAGACGGGCAACTGGACACCCCTGTTTGGTACATCGATCTCGTTTCGTACCAACGAGACGCAGAACACGGCCGTCGCCACGTTCAGCGACCGAAGTCTGACGTTTATCGACGTGGGCCGGACGTTCATCTTTACCAAGTGATGTGCACGGCAGCGGGTGCGATCGTCGCCGTCAGTGCGCGTGCTCGTGTGATCGTGTTGTGGTGCGCACTTGCGGCGGCACTGCCCGCGCCAGCGCTGGCCCAAACGCCGCCCGCTGCGCAGAATCCGTCACCGATGGCAGAGGCCACGCGTGTGCATGAGCGACTCACGCCGAAAGCGCTTGCCGGAACGGTGCGAACATTCCCGGGGCCGGCCGGGAAGGTCGTGGAGCTCTGGATTCCGGAGCGGGCACATCGGCACGAGCAGTTCGATCTGCTCATTCACTTTCATGGCGCCGCGTGGATTCCGCAGCAGGCCTCCGCGGCCGGCAAGCAGGCATCGGTCGCTGCGGTGCTCAACCTGGGCTCCGGCTCGGGCATCTACGATCGATCCTTCCGCGACCCGGCCGTTTTTGATTCGTTGCTGGTGGCCATCACGCGCGAGGTCGCCAGCACCACCCAACGCACGTCCGTACCCGGACGCCTCACCCTGTCAGGCTTTTCCGCCGGTCACGGCGCCATTCGCGCGATCATCGGCGAGCCGAGACATGAAGCGCGTGTGCACGCCATTCTGCTGCTGGACGGCATGCACACCTCGTACGTTCCCGAGGGGAGAGTGCTCGACGCCGGTGGCGCGCTGGACAGTACGAATCTTGTGGCGTTCGCGCACTTTGCACGTGCCGCGCGGCAAGGCGACAAACGGTTTCTGGTGACGCATTCGGAGATCTTCCCCGGGACCTTCGCCAGCACCACCGAGACGGCCGAGTGGCTGCTCCGCGCCAGCGGGGTGAAGCGACGGGCAGTGCTGCGTTGGGGGCCGCGCGGCATGCAACAGTTGAGCGAGGCGCACGACGGGAGATTCACCCTGTTGGGGTATGCCGGCAACTCGGCGCCGGACCATATCGATCAGTTCCACGCGATGCCAGAGCTGTTGGCGCGACTGCTCAAGTAGCGCCGCGAGGGATCGGGACTCACTCTTACGGCTAATAGGCGCGGGACGCGTGCAACGTCATGATTGAACGGTTCCTTCCCGTTCCTCATGGAGAGCTGTTATGCGCGCGCCACTCATTCTTGGTATCGTCCTGCTCGGCGCAGGGGCTTTTCTGTTCTTCAATGGCGGCTTTTCCACCCGCAAAGAGGTGCTCAAGGTTGGCGACCTCAAGGTGTCCGCCAACGAAGAACATTCGGTGGCGCCATGGATTGCCGGTGCTGCGGTGGTCGGCGGCCTCGCCCTGATCGTGATGGGAGCCAAGTCAGCGAAGCGTTGACCGCACGCTCACGGCGCGATTGTTGGGTTTCACCACCGGCAGCACGATCTTGGACGGTCGCGCTTTCGATCGGTAGATGCGCTGCGTCGCGGGGCGGAAATCGCTCTCCTTCGCCTGGAAAATGTTTGGCACGAATGTTTGCGGATTGCGATCGATCAGCGGGAACCAGGTGCTCTGCACCTGCACCATGATGCGGTGCCCCTTCTTGAAGGTGTAGGCCTGCGTGTGCAGGTCGATCGTGAATTCCTGCGGGACATTCGGTACCAACGGCGTCGGCTTCTCAAAGCTCGTGCGATAGCGACCGCGGAATACATCGTTCGCCACCATGAACTGGTAGCCGTTCATCTTGAGATCGGTGAGTCCACTGTCGGGATAGACGTCGATCAACTTGACGATCCAATCGGCGTCACTCCCCGAGGTGGCCGCGTGCAACGTCACCGTGAGATCGCCGGCGATGGTCACATCTTCAGTGAGCGTGGGCAATTCCCAGCTCAGCACGTCCGGACGACGGTGCACAAATCGCTGGTCTTCAGTGAGCCACCGAGACCACGTCGAACCCGGGCCATAGGTCATTTGCACGGGCCGTTGGCGATAGGGCACCGGTTTGGCGGGATCGGAGACATAGGCGTCGTAGGCCGACGGACCAGTGGCGGACGGCGGCTCCCACCCGAGTGCACCGCCTTCCCGCATGTACAGGCTGCGCGGTGAGACGTCGGTCTTGACAGGCCAGGCGTCGTACCGGCGCCAGACGTTGGATCCGGCTTCGAACACCAGCGCTTCCGGCAATGCCAGCGCCCCGCGCTCGTTCAGGTAGTGATTGAAGAACGGCGCCATGACGGAATCGCGGAAAAACCGCGCGGTCGGTTGGCCAAACTGGATGTTGCCAAGTGCAGTGCCTTCGCCGCCCATCCACCCGCCGTGATTCCACGGTCCCACCACCAGAAAGTTCTGTCGCGCCGCGTCGTGCTTCTCGAGTTCGCGATAGATGGTGATGGGGCCGTAGAAGTCCTCCTGGTCCCACCAGCCACCCACGTTGAGCGTGGGCACGGTGACGCGTGTGAGGTACCCCTTCATCGCCTGCTGCTGCCAGAACGCGTCGTAGTCAGGACGCGCAGCGAAATCGTTCCAGGTGGGGATCGTCCCTTTCAACAATTTGCTGTTCACGTTGGCGAGTGAACCCAGTCGCAGGTACCACTCGTAGGTGTCGTACGCGTCCATGGCAAACTGTTTGACGTCTTTTCCGGACTCCATCATGGTGGCGTATTCGAATCCGTAGCTCAGACGGAATGCGCCATTGTGATGAAAGTCGTCACCCATCCACATGTCAGCCGGCGATGCCTGTGGTGAGACCGCGCGCAGCGCCGGATGCGGATCGAGCATCGCCATCGCCGCAAGCCAGCCCGGGTACGACACACCCGTCATGCCGACGCGGCCGTTGTTGTTGGCAACGTTCTTGACCAGCCACTCGATCGTGTCGTAGGCGTCGGTGCTTTCGTCGATCGCTTTCGGATTGGTGCGATCACGCCGCGGCGCTCGCTGCATGACAAATTCGCCGTCTGACTTGAACTTTCCGCGAATGTCCTGCGCGACAAAGATGTATCCGTCCTTCACCATGAAGTCCCACGACCGGCCCACATAGCCGGACGACCATCCGCCGATGCCGTAGGGCGTCCGCACGAACAGGAACGGCCGCGGCCCGCCGGGTGCACGTGGGACAAACACCTTCGTGTAGAGCTTCACGCCATCCCGCATCGGGATCATCGCCTCGGTCATGGTGAACGACGAGTCCTGCTGGGCCGGCAACACGAGCGGAGCGGCGGCCAGCACACAGGCAACGGCGAGGGCGCGGATGACGGTCATGACCTGATGCGGTGTGGGTGGAAACTGACGGCGCGTGCCGTCATAACATGCGTGCGGGCCAGTGGCGCCGCCACGATCCCCGCTGCGGCCTCGGCCGCGTGTGCGGCTGGCGAAGTCGGCGACCGGTCACATATTCCCGCCATGACCTTTCGAGCCAACAACGAACTCGCGCTGCATGTCGCCGATCCTGCGGCCGCGGCAACGTTCTACACGACCGTGTTGGGCTGCGACGTCGTCAGCACCTCCCCCGACTGCATCGCGCTTACCAACGGCATGCTGCGGCTGTACTTGCTGCGCGATCCCGCGCCGACACACGCCGCCGTCGTGCCATCGTTCGATGTGGCAGATCGGGCCGCCGCGCTCGCGCAGTTGCAGGCCTCCGGCTGTACGTTGGTCCCCGTGGGTCCGCACGCGAACGGGGAGTTCTATGTGCGCGATCCGTTTGGTGTGGTGTTCGACGTCGTCGAACGAGCACTCCCGACATCGGGATTCACGGCCGAGTATCGAGTCTGACCTCGACGCGCGGCCACGGTTCACTTCGTTCCGACCTCACACGTGCCTCTCAAAGAATATCCGGATCACCACGACGCCGAACTGGTGCTCAAGCTGTACGAACTGCGACGCGAAACGGTGATGCGCGCGTCACGCTCGGCGATCATCAGTTCGTTTCACCCCACCTGCCTTGACGATACGCTCGCCATCACCAAGGGCGACCATCCGCTCAACGCGGCGTTTCGCCAGTGCAATACGTACTGGGAAATGGTCTACGGCATGGCCAAGCATGGCGTGATCCACGCCGAATTCATGCTGGAGAGCAACGGGGAAGGGCTGCTGCTGTTCTCGCGCATCGAGCCGTGGCTTACGGAGTTCCGTGCGGCGGTCGGCCCGCTGGCGTTTCGCAATGCCGAATGGGTCGCCACACAAACCGAGATGGGCAAAGTCATCGCCGAACGCTTCCGCAAGCGCATGCAGGCCTCGCTGGCGGCGCCGGCCCCCTGACCCATCTATGGCGTGATGACCCGCCGGCGCTTCATGAGCGCTTCGATTTCATCCATCTCGCGAGGCACGAGTGAAATGCGCTCGAGACCTTTGTCCGTGATGACATAATCGTCCTCGATGCGCACGCCAGTGTTCTGGTACTTGAGCACCGTCGCGCGCACCTTGGCGATGAACGCCCGATTCTTTGGCGTATCGGGCAGGACATCGAGCGCACGCGTGCTGACGTAGATCCCCGGTTCGATCGTAAACGCATCGCCTTCCTGGAACGTCGCATCCGGCCCCGCGCCCTGCATCGGATCATGCACGGCGAGGCCAATGCCATGCGTGATGCCGTGAATCATCCACAAGTTGGACTGCCGGCACGGTGCCGGATTGGCCGAGCAGTTGACACTCCATGGCGGGTCGAACGTGGCCTCGACGCTCTCGATCAGACCAAGCGCCGCCAGTCCCCGTGCGCGGAGCGCCACTGACGAATCGGCGGCCGCCCGTACGCGCATTCCCGGTTTGGAATAGCGTTCGGCCGCATCCTGCGCGTCACGCACCAGCTGGTAGAGCTGTCGTTGTTCTCTGGTGTACGTGCCGCTGACAGGGATCGTGCGGGTGATATCTGCCGCGTACCCGCGAAACTCTGCAGCGGCGTCCATCACGACGAGATCGCCGGGTCGTACCGGGTCGCCGTCTTTCATGTAGTGCAACGTCGTGCCGTTGATGCCGGCGCCCACGATCGATCCGTAGGCCGGCCGCTCAGCGCCGCGGCGCGTGAATTCATACTCAAGGGCAGCGCGCAGTTCATACTCGTGCATCGGATTCGCCGTCAGCATCGCGGCACGATGGCCCTCCGCGCTGATCTCGGCCGCCTTGCGAATGAGCGCCAGTTCGGCGGCCGACTTCTTCGCACGGACCTGCAGGACGTGCGGCATGCCGTTGCGAATCGGCAGTGTCGGATGTTTTGCCACGAGCGCCTTGAACGCTTCCTGACCGCGCGTCAACGTGTCGTTTCGCGCAAAATCCGTCGTCTCGACGTCGGGAATGTGGTAGAACGGCAGTCCCACCGCGGCGAGTGAATCCAGCACGCCGCCGAGCGCGGCGAACGACCGGCCCGCCATGCCATACCGAGAGAGACTGGTGAGCGAGTCCACGCGCTGGCCGTAGTAGAACGCGGTACGGGCATCGAGTGGCGTCAAGAACAGCGTGCTCTGCGGGATCTTGTTGCGCACGACCATCACCAGCGCCGCGTCCGGATCGTTGAGTTCCGTGAGATACCGGAAGGCCGGCAGTTGATAAAATGTGCTGAAGTCGTGAACCAACGCGCGTCCACCAAACGCGATCACCACACCGCTGTCAATACGCGCGGCGAGTGCCGCTCGGCGCGCGGCCGTTTCGGCCGTGCCGATTGACGATTCCGTCTGCGCGTGAACCGTTGGGGCGATGGCCGCTGCCATCACCGCCGCACCTATCAGGGAAGAGAGTCGCATGCCCGAATATGCGAACGTGTGCACCGTATGGCGAGGCGGCCGTCACGCCCGTCCCATGCGGTCCCGCTGCAAAGGCGTGCCACAACGTGCCGCCTGGACGCCGCCTATTCGTTTCGCGGGGGCCCGATCAGGACGCGAATGCGTGTCCCGTCGCGCTCCGCGCGCGCGTTGCGCAGCGACAGCGACAGTCCGGTGGCGGTGATCGTGAGCGTGTCGCCGGCCATCCGCACCGTCGGTTCACCGATACCGGCAACCTCAACCGCGCGAATGCCGTTGAACAACGGGTGCGTACCGGCAGCGACCGTGAGCGCGTCGATATCGGCGGAGGCTTCGTCGATGAGTCGTATCATGCCGGCGGCATTGCCGAGCGTGAGGAAGCGCGTGTGCAGCAGCCCGCCGTCGGTGCGCTCGACGTTGAGCGGATCGAAGCCCTGCGGCCAGAGTGGCGCTCCCTCCGCCGCCTGCACGCGGATGCGGTAGCCCGTGCGCGTGTCAAAGGTCGCCCGCCGCGCCGCGCGGTCACTCGCCAGGGCCACGGAGTCACGCGTCGCGGCACGCATCGCCGACATCCGTTCCGCTGACGGATGCACACAGGGCTGCACGTTCGCAGGCCTCGGGAGTGCGCCCGCGAGCATGTCATCGAGCGACTGTGCATCAGATGCTTCGAGCGATGACTTCCACGCCGGCGCGAACTGATCGAGCAGCAGCGCGATTGCCGGGCCCGTGGTGTAGGTACGCAGACGCAGCGCGGCAGGCGCAAACTCGGATACCGGAAACGGCACGGTGCGTGTCTCAAGAGCCCGAAGCTGCACGTACGATGCGAGCCCTTCGTTGAGTTCGGTGGCGCGCTCATATCGCGTGAACGCGCTATCCAATCCGTCAAATCGCGCCGCTCGCAACGTGAGGAACGCCCGCGCCCAACACGCCGCGTCTGTGGACTGTCGGGCCTCGCTGGCGCGCCGCAGCGCATCCGTCTCCAGACGTCGCACGCCAAGCCGTCGGGCATCATCGACCGGATACGTCAGCAGATCGCCTTCATTCCCCGACCATCACGGATGTTTCGCACGCTGATAAACATGAAAGCTTTCGTGCAGCGCGACGGCTGCCAGTTGCTCGGCGCTGACCGCAGTACGCTGCCGATCGGTCAGGATCGTGGCGGTGCCGTGCCCGCCAATGTCGGCACTGGAGTTGGCGGTGATCGCCGGATGCCGTCCGGTCATGGTGTAGAGGCTGTCCTTACCAGTCCGCGAAAATTCGACGGGAGGCGAGGGATGCCGGAAGAGCGTCGTGCGTGTGCCATCGAACACGGCCAGCGGTATCGACAGCGGAGCGAACCCAGGCCAGTCGATGCGCGCACTGTTGCGCTGCACGGCGCGCTCGATGTCCATCGACGAGACGGTCGGGGCGCCGGTGGCCTGCGCACGGACGGCGAACGGAAGGAGTGGCAGCAGGAGCGCGCAGCACAGACGGCGCGAGAGGCGGCGTGGCATGATCGTCAGTGGCCAAGTGAACGGGATGGGCTCACACGGTAGATGCGAAACGATGCAGCCTGGCGCGACATGTTGCGGGCCGAGCCGCGCCCTGATGGGCTGGATCGTGCGTGTTGTCGGATGTAGCGGACCGCGCGCGCCGATTGACGGTGACCCGGTGCACGTCGCAGTTTCTGCGACATGCCACCCACGTCTGCCGGATATTCCGGCACGCCACTCGCGAAGAAGCTCGGCATTACCGCGGGCACACGCATCGCCACCACGGCAGCGCCTGCAGAGTACCGCAGTTGGCTGGCACCACTCCCCGACGGAGTGGTCTTCGCCACGTCGGTGACGGCATCTACGGATATCGTGCATCTGTTCTGCGAGCGGCGCGAACGGCTTGAAGGCGAACTGACGCGATTGCGGACCACCATCCGTCCCGATGCGATGGTCTGGGTGTCATGGCCGAAGAAATCCGCGAAGGTCCCAACCGATATCACGGAGGACACCATCCGCGCCGTGGCACTGCCGATGGGTTTCGTGGATGTGAAAGTCTGTGCGGTGAGCGACGTCTGGTCCGGGCTCAAACTGGTGATTCGGAAGGAGCTGCGATGAGCACTGTCTCCCTCGGTCAATTCGCACACGACGCTCCGTAATGCGATCGTGGCGAGCTCCATCTTGCGTCCTCCCCGTCCGCTCGCGAGCATAAAGATGTAAACGAAGTACATCTTTAACCATCGGCTCATGATCGCGGTGCGCGGACTTGGTGTGGTAAGCGTTGTGCTGGCGCTGGCCGGTGCGGCGGTGTCCGCGCGACAGGGCGCGACGCGTCCTCGCGCGGAATCCTTCGGACCGCTGCGACGGGATTCGGCCAGCGGGCGCGATGCGATCGCGCGACTGCAGGCTCGCATCAACGCCGGCGACGTGGTCCTCACGCGCGATAGTGCGTTCGGCTATTTGCCCTCGTTGTTGCGGGCGCTCGAGATCCCCGTGTCCTCACAGGGACTCGTGTTTTCGCGCACCAGTCTGCAAACCGACAAGATCGCCCCGTGGTCACCGCGGGCGATCTACTTCAATGATGACGTCTACATCGGTTACGTGCAGGAGAGTCACTTTCTCGAGATCGGTGCGGTCGATCCCGTGGCTGGTGCCGTGTTCTACACGCTCAGTCAGGAGCCGGCGGCGCGTCCGTCGTTCTCGCGCGAAACGACAACCTGTTTGATGTGTCATCAGTCGCGCGCGGCCACCGGTGGTGTACCGGGGTTCATGGTGTTGTCCACGATCTCGGACCGGCATGGATATCCGATCGTTGGTGTGCATGAAGGCACCACCACCGATGTCACACCCGTTCGTCAGCGTTTTGGTGGATGGTACGTGACCGGTACGCACGGCACATCAGGACATGCGGGGAATGTCTATTCACCGTTGCTTGGGCACGAGGTATCCGACAAGCAGGCGTATCGCGGCAAAGTCAACATGAGCACCGAGAGTGCGCGCACGGAGCTTGCTGACAAGTTCGATGCGTCGCCGTATCTCAGCGGACACAGTGATGTGGTGGCGTTGATGGTGCTGGTGCACCAGACCATCGTGCACAACCTCGTGACCAGCGCGCACGAGACGGCGAAAGACGTCGAGCGATTTGGCACGCCGGTTGGCGACAGCGCCACGCTCGCCCGGGCCAGAGCGGAGGCGACCGGGCCGAATGCGCGGATGACCGCGGCCGTGGACCGGCTGTTGCGCGCCATGCTGTTTATCGACGCGGCGCCGCTGGATGGACCGATGCAGGGCACCACCGCATTCGCGAAGGAATTTCCACGTTCGGGTCCGCGCGACCGGCAGGGGCGATCACTGCGCGACTTCGATCTGTCGCGCCGGCTGTTCGCCTACCCGCTCAGCTTTCTGATCTACTCGGAGAGTTTCGACGCCCTGCCCATGTCGGCCAAGCGCGAGTTTTATGCGCGACTCTGGGAGATTCTGCACGGTACGGATCCACATCCGGATTTTCAGCAGCTCTCTACAGACGATCGTCGCGCCATTCTCGAAATTCTCGACGCCACCAAACCGGAGTTTGCCCGACTGCGACACCGTTAGGCGTCGCATCGGTCGCTCTCGAATTGCTCAGCCCAATTCGGCGCGCAGCGCACGCTGCAACGCGTCCACATCCTGCACAGTGTTGAAGAGATGTGTCGAAATGCGGTGTCCGTTGAACCAGTTGCCGGGCACCACCTTCACGAAGACCTGATGCTGTTCGTGTAGCCGGCGTTGCAGCACGTCGGCCTTGACGTCGGACGGCAACCGGTAGCTCAACAGTGGCGAGCGCATGACGCCGTCGGCAGGCGAGAGCACCGTCACGCGCGGTATGGAGCGCAGCGCATCAAACACGCGTCGGCGCAGCGCCAGATTGTGCTGCTCGATATTGGCGATGCCGCGCGTGTGCAGATAGTCGATGGCCGCGCCGAGCCCGAGGACGCCAGGGATGTTGCCCACGCCGGTTGATGCGGTATACGCCTGTCGTCCGCTCTGCAGCTCGATCGGATCCACGCGCTGCGCGAGTTCCGCGCGCAGGTACAGGAGTCCGGTCCCCTTGGGCGCCAGCAGCCACTTGTGTCCGCTGGTGACGTAGACATCGCACCCCAGTGTTTTCACGTGCACCGCAATGCCACCCACCGCCTGCGCTCCGTCCACCACCGACAGACAGCCGCGTGAGGCGGCCGCCGCACACAACTCGGCGACGGGCATCCGCAGTCCGGTCGATGACAGCACGTGCGAGAACGACAGCACCTTGGTGCGCGGAGTGATCGCCCGCGTGAGCCGGTCGACGATGGCGACAGGCGAGTGATCCTCCGGCGCGATATTGACCACATCGAGCACAATGCCGCGGGTGCGCACGAGATAGTCCCAGCACGCCCGTCCGCCGGGATGCTCCTGGTCTGTCGTCAGCACACGATCGCCTGCGCCGAGCGACAGCCCCTGCGCGACACGATTCATGCCATCCGTGGTACTCGTGGTCAGCACGAGTTCATCACGAGTGCATCCCAGCAATCCTGCCGCCTGTTCGCGCACCCGTTCCATGGCTTGCTCGTGCGCGCCGTAGCCGAAGAACGTGGGATTGCGCTCCAGCTCCCGCCACGCCTCGATGGTCCGTTGCATCACCGGCGCGGGCGAGGGGCCCATCGAACCCGTCTGCAGGTACACCAGTGTCGGATCAAGCAGAAAGTCACCGGGCGCCGCCAGCCCACGCGCCGTGAACGGTCCGGCGGGATTGTCCGTCACGAGGTCAACGGAGCGCGCGCCGGTGTGGCTCACGCCCAATGCCGGGGCGACGCCAGCCAGCGACAGCGCACCCAGCGACGAGAGAAATTCGCGACGCGACGCGTGATCGAACCGGGACATGAGCGGAGTGGAAGGTTGTACGGAGCAGGTGCGACCGATACGGGGGAATCTACCGATGTGGCAGGGTCGCAGGCACGCTGCGGGATCGTGCATTCGTTGTGTGCCTTCGGCGTGTGCCCTTCGGCCGCGCACGTCGGTACTTTCCGGTACGTGGACGATCTGGGCCGCCCACGTGTACGCGCGAATTGGCGTTTCTCTTGTCGGAGCTCCGGATGTCGCTGCCGCCGTCCCCACTCGCGGGGTGGGCCGTGCACTCGAGTGCATGGCTGATCGAAGAGCAGGATGTGGATATGCTCGATCATCTCAACAACATTGCCGCGATGGCGCTGTTCGAGCGCGCGCGCTGGCAGATGATCACCGAGCGTGGACATGGTGTATCCGCCATTCGCGCACGTCAGCAGGCGCCGGTCATCATCGCGGTCGACGTGCAGTTCCGAAAGGAGGTGCGTCTGCGGCAGTCGGTCCATATCGACTCGTACACATCGGGCCTCTCGACACGGACAAGTACAGTCACCCAAGTCCTGCGGGTCGATCAGGTGCCGCACATCATCGCCAACTACACCGTCGGACTATTCGATCTGTCCGCCCGGCGACTGATTGCGCCGACCGATGCGTGGCGGTTTGCGATGGGAGATCCGGCAATCGTGGCGCAGCCGTCGGCGTGATCGGCACGGTGGACGACACGTTCACGCTTCGGGTGGCCGTTGCGGCCGACGTACCGGCACTCAACCAGCTCATCGCAGAATCGGCCACGGCGCTCAGTCGTGGTTACTACTCGGCGCCGCAGATCGCGGCGTTGGTGCAGTTCGTGTTTGGCGTGGACACGCAGCTGATTCGCGACGGCAGCTACTTCGTGCTCGAGCGCGCCGGCATGGCAGTCGCGTGCGGCGGATGGAGCGCCCGTGCGACGCTGTATGGCGGTGATCAGGACAAGCCGGACGCGGATCCGCGCCTCGACCCGGCGTGCGACGCGGCACGCATTCGTGCGTTCTTCGTGCATCCGACGGCGGCGCGGCAGGGACTCGGGCGGCGCCTGCTGTCACACTGCGAACGACAGGCGAGCGCGGCGGGTTTTCGGAGCGCCGAGCTGGTGGCGACCTTGCCGGGCGTCCCCTTGTATCGGGCGCTGGGTTATGCGCCCATTGAGGTGATGTCCCGGACGCTGCCGGACGGGACACCGGTGGAGTTTCTGCGCATGGGACGCTCGTTCGATATGCCAGCTACCTGAGTCGCTGCAACTCCGCCTCGGCGACGATGAATCCAAACCCGGGCCAACCGCCCGAAGCGATGGCGCGCTGAAAGGCCTTGATGGCGTTTGCCCGATCGCCGCGCACGAGATACCAGTTGCCGAGTCCGAAGGAGAGTGTGGCCACCTGCACGTCGGCAGTATCCGCGGCGGTGATCAGTTGCTCCGGTGCAACCTCGCCGCGATAGAGGCGTAACCGCGAGACGTATGCATATCCTGGTGGGCCTGGCAGTGAGTCGGGTCGACGGGCGAGCATGGCGGTCGCCTCGGCCGACCGTCCGGCGCGCGAGAGCGACATCCAGAGCCAATCCGTACTGCCGGCCAATTCACCACCGTCGGGCGCGCGCGGCTGCGCCTTGGTGAACATCGTCGCCGCCTTGTCGAATTCGCCCCGCACAAAATGCAACACGCCGAGATGGAACAGCACGCCGTAGTTGGTGCTGTCGAGCGCGTATCCGCGTGAGAGGTCGGCCATCGCCTTGTCGAACTCGCGCACCGAGAGGTAACGGTGTCCGCGCCAGCGATAGAGGACCACGTCGTTCGGCGCGATCGTCAGGCCGCGGGTGAACGTTTCGATCGCTTCGCGGAACTGCCGCGCGCCCGATTGTGCGATGCCGAGTGCGACGATCCGCGAGACATTGCGCGGATCGGCATCGAGCGCCGCGCGGGCGCGCGCGATGGGTCCCGTGTCGATTTGCGCACGGTATGCGACGCCGGCGGCCGAGCGGTACTGCACCGACGCCGTTGACTGCGCGGTCGATGGCGCGGCCGATTGCGCCGCCATCGGTGCGGCAAGGATCGGTGCGAGGGCCAGCAGCAACCCGAGCGCCGTGCGCAGGGTCCGCGGCGTGCGGCGACGGCCGGTCATGGGCGGCTCACCGCGGCGGTTCAAGATCGACGACCCACACGTTTCTGAATCGCACCGGATGTCCGTGATCCTGCAACGAAATGGGGAGACGATCGGGATGCGCTTCGAACGGCGGACGCGAACCATTGGCTGTTGGACCAACCAGGACGGCGTTGGTGTGCACGACGATCCCGTTGTGCGACACGGTCATCTTCGCGGGCGACAGCAGCGCGCCCGAGGGGCCGAAGCGCGGGCGATGATACTCGATGTCGTAGCTTTGCCATGCACCGGGTGGACGACTGGCGTTCACCAACGGTGGGAACTGCCCGTAGATCGACGCCGCGGATCCGTCGGCGTACGTGACGTTCTCGTACGAGTCGAGCACTTGCACCTCGTACCGGCCGCCGCCAAAAAAGACGCCGCTGTTGCCACGATCCTGATCTTTGCCGACCGGTGGTGTGGGTGATCTCCACTCGATGTGCAACCGGACGTCGCCAAAGGCGTCGCGCGTGACGAGTCCACCGGTTCGCGGCACCACTTCAAAGGCGCCATCCACCACCTTCCATTTGGCCGCGCTGCTGTCGCTCTGCATCCACTTGTTCAACGACGTGCCGTCAAACAGCACGACGGCCCCTGCGGGGGGCGGCGACGGCACGAATGGCCCTGGCGTGACGACTTTGGGCAGCGGTCGTTCGCGCGAGTGCTGCGGCCATCGGCCGACGGGGTCCTGTGCTTCGAGTGTCATAGCACCGAAAGTGACCGCCACGCACGTGAGAGCACCGCGCAGGCGGGCGTGCGAGACGTGGGCGGAGCTGAATGGGCGGAATCGGAGCGGCATGCGTCGGGACAAGGGTGAACGGCAAACCTCCGTTCGTGTGGCCCCGGTCGCAATGGGGGCGCGCCACGTCTGCCCGCAAACATTCGGGCGCGACGGACGTCTCAAGAAGGTGAATCCAGCGCCATTGGTCCCCGCGGCGTATATCACGCGGCCCCTGCGCTCAGCGACCACCGCCCACACCAACTCGTGACGACACCTCGCGACACCCGCAGTCCTGCTCACGGTCGTGACCCCCAGCCCAATGCGGCGAAGGGGAAGAGCGCCGGTCGCGTGCGTCCCAACCTGACGCTGATGGGCTCGGCGGCCGTTCTGGCGGTGTACGCGGCCGGGTTTGCGCAGACCAAGCCGGCGGCGGATCGCATGGCCGCTGAAAGTTCGGTGCGTCGCCGTCCGCCGACGGAAGGGCCGGCGGGCATGGATGTCGGTCGGCAGGATGTCGGCCAGGGCGCGGCCGGAGTCGCCTCGCCCACGGTGAGCGCGTCGAATGCGGTCTCGCCGAATGCGGTCTCGCCGAACGCCGACGCGCCGAATGCCGATGTGCCGACGGCCATCGCGCCGCCTGTTGCGCCTTCGGCCACGACCGGGTCGGCGGCCGGTGCGGGGGCCACGACGGCGGCGCCGTCGTCTGCCAGCGCGAAGGCCCAAGCGAGTGGCGCGAGTTCGTCGACGCAGGCCACGCTGCACGCCGACAGCACGGCGTCGTCGGGGCATGCCGCCACGCCAGCGGCGGCGACGTCCGCCACGTCTGTGGCGACGGCCCCCGCCGCGACCGCCGCGGCGCCGACCACATCGGCGACGACCACGTCGGCGACGACGACAACGGTCGAAACGACATCGGCGGCGACGTCATCGGCAACGACGTCATCGGCTGCGACGACCGCCAGCGCCGTGGCGTCGGCGCCACCCGCTGCCGCCAAGCCCGCGTATCGCGATGGGGTGTTCATGGGCCGAGGCACATCGAGGCACGGCGACATCGAGGCGATGGTCGAGATCAAGGACGGACGCATCGTGTCGGCCGTGATCTCGCAGTGCCTCACGCGGTACTCGTGTTCGTGGATCAACCATCTGTTGCCGCAGGTGGTGACGCGTCAGAGCGCCGACGTCGACTACGTCTCCGGCGCGACACAAAGCGCCAACGCGTTGTACTACGCGGTGCTGCAGGCGTTGTCGCAAGCGAAGTGAGTGCCGCGCCCCACCAGGACACCACGCTTGTTCGAACACTGGCGGCCATGGGGACCGTCGTGTCCGTCCAGGTTGTCGGGCACGGCGCCAGTGCGCGCGCGCGCCGCGAGCGGGCGCGTGCGGTTGATCGCGCCATCGCGTGGTTTTCGGCGGTCGAAGCGGCGTGTTCGCGTTTCGATGACACCAGCGAGCTGCGGCGCGTCTGCGTGCACGTCGGGACGCCGGTGGCCGTGAGTCCGATGTTGTTTGAAGCGGTGCAGTTTGCCGTGGCGGTCGCCGACGCGGCGGAGGGTGCGTTTGATCCGACGATCGGCGCCCACATGGAATCGCGAGGCTTTCACCACGACTATCGCTCGCAGGCGGTCGTGGCCAGTGGCATCGCCGACGATGACACTGTCAGCTATCGTGACATCGAACTGGATACCGACACACGCTCGATCACGCTGCACCGCCCATTGCTTCTCGATCTCGGCGCCGTCGCGAAGGGTCTCGCGATCGACATGGCGGTCCGCGAACTCGCTACGTATACAGACTTCGCGATCGATGCCGGCGGCGATCTCTATCTGAGCGGGCTGAACGAACAGGCCACGCCGTGGACGGTCGGCGTTCGGGATCCAGCAACGCCCACCGTCGTGCGCGAACGGATCACGGTGTCGGACGCCGCCGTGTGTACATCGGGTGACTACGAACGTCCCGGGCATCTGGTATCGGCGAGCGCGAGAACGGGAACGACGACGAGTCCTGCACCGCGAACGCGCGGCGCGAACGAGACGCACACCGCAGATGATCACGCCGTACGCGCGGCGAGTGTCACGACGATCGCCCCGTCGGCGATGGTGGCTGACGCGATGGGAACTGCCGCGTATGTACTGGGTCCTGCCGCCGGCATCCCCTTCCTCGAAGCGCACGACATTCGCGGTTTGATCCTGACCACATCCGGCGAACGCCGCGCCACGCACGATTGGCCTCATGACTGACGCCGCACTGTCACCTCCGCTGCTCCGTGTTCGATCGCTGCAGCGTTTTTTCAAAACGCCCAAAGGGCTGCTGGTGCTGGTGCTCGCGCTGCTCATTCCGCTGGCGGCTGCGGGGAGCGGCGGCGCCGTCGTTGCGCCGGGGGTGATTGCTGCAGCGCTGGTCGCCATGGCCGTTGACGCGCCCATTCTGCGCTGGCGCGACGACACGTGGGTGTTCCCGAGCGGTGCGCTGTTGACGGGACTGTTGGTGGCGATGGTCCTCAGTCCGCATGAACCCTGGTACATCGCCGCTGTCACCGCCGCGGTGGGCGTGGTGAGCAAGTACGTCGCGCGCGGGCGATCGGCCAATGTGTTCAATCCGGCCGCGTTGGCACTCGTGGCGACCTTTTACGTGTTCGACACGGGGCAAAGCTGGTGGGGCGCATTGCCGGAACTGCCCATCGTGGCGATCGCCGCACTCTTTGCCACGGGTGTCTTCATCACCGATCGTGTGAACAAGATGCCCGCGGTGCTGGCGTTCCTGGGCACGTACTATCTGCTGATCACCGCTGCGGCGTTCCTCGGTGACCCCGCGCGCGTGGCCGAGTTGTACCGCGAACCCGACCTGCACGCCGCGCTGTTCTTCGCCTTCTTCATGGTGACGGATCCTCCCACCTCACCACCAAAGCCACGCGATCAACTCACCTTTGGCGTGATCACGGCCGTGGTCAGTGTGGCGGTGTTCGAGCTGATTGGCGCCGCCTATTTCCTGCTGGCGGGGCTGCTGGTGGCCAATGGGTGGGAGGCGTGGCGCCGTCATCGCATTCGCCGCGCGCGCGAGGCAAGCCGGACGTAGTGCGTTGCGGCGCCGCGAGCGGCACCGTGCAGGGCTCACATCGCCGCGCGCACGACAGCGCGCGCAACGAACACGTCGCGCGCGCCGTCGAGACCGCGTTTACCGCCCTCGGCGCGCCGGTCCGCGTGTGGTGATGATGATCGGCACACCCACAAACCCGCGATAGAACGGCCGGTAGCCCATCGATCCGTAGAATCCGTAGAAGAACGGGTCGTAGTACGGATACATGCCAAACGCCGTGGTCTGGCGCGTGTCGCGTTCGTTGGTCTCCACTTCGAGCGGAGCGATCGCCACCGTGGCGTTGCCCTGCACGTCCTTGCAGGCGCGTTTTTCCTTCATGGCTTTGGCCACCAACTTGCCATCCATCCACAACTCGAGCGGCTCTTTCGACTTGGATTCGAGTTCGACGAGTTCACGCGCGTTGAGCGTGATCTTGGTGTGCTCGGTGCCTTTGGAGACGGCGTATTCGAGATCAACTGGCTTGACCCCGTCGTTGCGAATCACAAACCGGTCGTCGCACCGATAGCCAAAGGTGAGTTGCGCCATGTCGGCAATCGGCGAGCGCGCAATTTCGGTGACTTGCGCCTGCACGCGTGTGCCGATCAGCGCACCGGCGGCGGTGAGCGCAGCAGCAACCGCTCTGCGCCTCTGCTGGGATGTCATTGTGGATTCCTCGCGTCGTACCCGCCGGTGTGTTTCGGCCCTCACCGGAGCACACTGCAGGCGTCAAAACAGGGACACCCGTACCGCCGGAACACCCTACTCGCCGTTCTCCTCTGCTGCGCTCGACCGTGGATGCTTACGGCGGAATCGGGATATTGTCGAAGAGCGACCGGTTGAGCGCGAAGTGCACCCAAATGGAGGCGGCATAGCCCAGAGCGATCGCCCACACCCACTTGAGGTGCGCCACGAACGTGTACACTCCGCGCGCCTGTCCCATTAACGCTACGCCGGCCGCACTGCCGATCGAAAGCAGGGAACCGCCGACACCAGCGGTCAGCGTGACCAGCAACCACTGGCCGTGATCCATCGTGGGATGCATCGACAGCACGGCGAACATGACCGGGATGTTGTCGATCACCGCCGACAGCAAGCCGATGACGATGTTGGCACGCGA
>JAGNMU010000286.1 GCA_017991005.1 Gemmatimonadaceae bacterium
TGGAGATCACGGTCTGGATCGGCGAGACCACACGCCGACTGCTGCAGGTGGAGACCCCGCTCGGACCGACCACCATCCTGCGGCAGACGCTGCGAGTCCCGCGGTGAGAACCGCGGTGAGAACCGCATGAGAACAGCGAACGTCTGAACGCGAAGCTCGCGGAGATACAAAGGAGAACGCGAAGAACAACAACAGCATTTCTTTGTTTGTGCGTTTGCTCGCAGTTCCTTTGCGAGCTTCGCGTTCAGAAGTTTGTTGTGCCTCGAGCCGTTCCTCGGTGAGCTTCGCGTTTAGAAGTGCGCTGTTCCTCTCGATGTTCTCAAGAGACTCACGTGACCCCCTCGAGCACGAACCGGCAATGTGTGTCGCCTTTGGACATGCACTCGACTTCGAGCACGCCGGCGTAGCGGGCGACACAGACCCGGATCAGCCGCTCGAACGTTCCGGCGTAGAAATCACACATCGACTGGGGCTCATGCATATCCCGGCACATCGCGCACGACTCAAATAACAACTCGGGTGTGCCCGTGCCGTGGCGCACGACAAAACGACCGCTGCCGGCAAAGGTCCACGCGTTCTTCTGCATGGCACCCAACAGCAGACGCAGACCCACGCGGCGCGGAAGGGCGCGCATGACCCACTGCGCGATCCGGGGAATGCGGTTGGCAAGGAGATAGTCGCCCGTGCGATGCCCGGCGTCGCGCAGAATGGTCGTGGCGAGCCTCGGACCCACCAGCTCGACCAGCGCCTTGATCAGCGCCTGCGGCTCGCGTTCGTCGATCATCTCCGTGGGGAGTGAGGCGAACGTATAGCCTGTGGCGGCGCGCAGCACGGCTTCGCTGCGCTCTGCACCAAGACGCTCGCGCATGGCCGCCGACACCTGAATGACGGCGTTGGGCCCGATGCGCGCGACCCCGTCCGCGTGTGCGCCAGGCCCGTGCGCGCCGGGTCCATGCGCGCCAGGCTCATGCGACGAACGAGCGGCACGTGGTGGTTCGGTGGCGAATGGCACGGTGCCGCCGTGCGCCGCCGTGCCGCTAGACGGCGCGAGAGAAGCGTTCGGCACGGTCACCGGCTCCACGATAGGCGTCGAGCGCAAAACACATGTTGCGCAGGAAGAACTGGCCGAGTGGCGTTACCACGACACGATCGGTTTCAAACTCCACCAGTCCGTCCTCGGCGAACTGCTCGAAACGATCGGTGAGAGTCGGAACGTCTCCGACAAACAGGTCGAACGGCAGTTCCGCGTTGCACATCAGATGTGACACGGCGCGCCCGCGGGCCTGATCGTCTTCCGTCAGCACATGGCGTCGGGCGAGCGACAGACGTCCCTCGTCAATATCGCGCTGCCAGCCGCCCAGCTCCGGTGCGTTCTGCACGTACCAGCCGTCGATCTCGGAGATGGCGCTCACGCCGACGCCGAGCAGATGTTCGCCGGTGCGCGTCGTGTAGCCCATGAAATTGCGGTGCAAACGTCCCGCGTCGGCAGCGAGCGCCAGTGGATCTTCCGGCTTCGCGAAGTGATCGAGCCCGATCCAGCGATAACCCGCGTCCTGAAAGCGTTCCACGGCAGCGCGGAAGAGCGCGAACCGCTCGCGCGCCGCCGGCATGGCCGATTCATCCATGCGCCGCTGGTGCGGACGCATCCAGGGCACGTGCGCATACCCGAAGCAGGCGATGCGGTCCGGGGACAGATCGATGGTCTCGCGCACCGTCTCGAGGAACGTGCTGTTCGTCTGGAACGGCAGGCCGTAGATCAGGTCGACATTGATGCCGCCAAAACCGGCACTGCGTGCGCCGTGCACCACGTCTCGCACCATGCTGGTGGGCTGGACGCGGCCGATGGCCTCCTGCACGCCGGGATCGAGGTCCTGCACACCGAAGCTGATGCGCGAGAAACCCAACTGACGCAGGTGCACGAGCTGCTCCTGCGTGACGAGCCGCGGATCGGCTTCGATGGAGCATTCCGTGCGTGCGTCGATGCGAAACGGCACCTGCAGCATCTCCACGAGCCGGTCGAGCTGTTCGCCGTTCAGGAAGTTGGGCGTGCCTCCGCCCCAGTGCATCTCGGCCACCCGAGGACGGGCGCCGATGGCCTCGCCCAGAATCGCCAGTTCGCGTTCAAGTCGGTTGAGATACCGATCGACGATTTCCGACCGCGTGGTGACCGTCGCATTGCAGCCGCAATACAGGCAGCGCGAGGCGCAGAACGGCAGATGGAGATAGAGCGCGAGCGGCGCATCCGATTTGGACAGGCTGCCGAGATGGCCGCGCCACGCCGCCTCATCAAACGCGCCCGTCCAATCGGGTACGGCGGGGTAGCTGGTGTACCGTGGTCCGGGGACGTCGTATCGGGAGAGAAGCGCCGGATCGACCCGAAGCCGAGGTGCGCGTTGCGGACCTGGTTCGCAGAACAGCGCGGGATCGCTGGGGGGCGTGAATGGCACAGACGATGGCGCGGACATATACAAACTCCCGGCAGGGGGGTGTAAGCGAATAGCCCGACGCGAATCCAGCCTGGATTCCATCTCGCGTCGGGCGTATCACACGGTGTCCCTGCTACGGGGGAGTTACCATCCGGCGGAAGATGGCCGGGGTGTGCGGGAATTCCCCACACCCGAGGCACAAATCATCGGTCGCCGAGTGCCGCCAAGGCCTGTGCGGCGGCTTTTCTCACACGATCCTGCGCCGTGGCGATCTCAGCGGTCCACGATCCGCCAACCACCGCCAGATCGGGAATTTTTTCGAGCGCGCTCACGTAGTAGTCGCGCCACGTCTCCAGCACGACGCGCTCGGCCGCCGCCGTGGAGCCGCCGCGGATGGCGGTGGCGGACAGTGCGCTCTGGGTGGCCAGTTCGCGTTCCGCGACGCCCGCCAGTTCGCGCAGTGCGGCGGCAGTGATCTCGCGCGACCCGGCTGTCAGCAGCAATCCGGTGCTCAGCGCGCAGTTGCCCACGTTGCCCAGTGTGGCCGCACTCACCATCTCGATGCGATCACGATCGGTGTGGTAAAACTGGTCGGTAAAATGCCAGAGCAGCACGGCCGGAATCTTGGCGTTGAGAAACGGCGTGTGATCACTGCCACCTTCAAATGGATTGGACTTGACCACCCACCCGGTGGTGGAGGCCCGGTCGAGACAGCGCTGACGGACAAAGTCGTTGAGCCAGTATGCACGGATATCGGCCGCGGCGATGGCGCGACCACCCCACTCGGAGTGTTGGTCTTCACCGCGCACCCAGACGGCCGATGGATCGGGCATCTTTTCAATCAGGAAGGTGCCGCCGGTGAGTGCCGTGTTTTCGCCGACCATGTCGAGTGACATGCCCCACTTCACGCCGGTACGCCGAACGCTGTCTTCCTGCAGATACCGCTGGGTCGAGCGAATCTCATCGCCCCAGAGCATGGTCAGCGTGCGCGCCGGATTGATGCGTCCGCTCTTGAACAGAACGGACGTCGTGCGCGCCATCTCCGCCAAGAGCCCAACCCCCGACGCATTGTCGTTGGCGCCGGGCTCCTGCACATGCGCTGAATACACAAACCGTTCGTCGGGCTTTTGTGCCCCGCGGAGCTCCGCGACCACCGTACGTTCGGGACGCGTCTCGAAGCGCGTGCGCACCATGGCGCGCACCTGCACCGGGCCCGCAGCGAGTGCGGTCTTCATGGAGTCTCGCGCGGCCGACGACAGAAAGATGACGAATCCCGTGCGGACCGAGTCGTACGCCACACTGGTGAACTGAATGGCGGTGGTGTTCTTCGTCTGCTGGTTGTAGGCCGGCAGCTTCTGCGACGCGAGCAGTCCCACGCCGCCACGCTGCAGGACCTTGGGATACACGACGCGAAAGTTGCCGTCGACCATGGCGATGGCGCCTTTGAGGTCGACCTTGTCCAACTCGCTGTCCGTTCCGGCGCCGACATCGACGACGCGCGCGGTGATGCCATCCGGCGGCGTCGAGTACGAGTTGATCGCCACCATGTTGTGGTTGGACTTCCAACTCAGCAGCGGCGCGGCGCGGCCGACAATCGTGAGCGACGCATCATCGGGTGTCCACGCCTTGTTGGTCATCGGGCGCGATTCCACGCGATATACCAATCGATCGGTGGGCTTTGCCTGCTCCTGCGGCACATACCCTGCGGCCTTGAGCAGTGCGGCGACCGTGTCGATCGAGGCATCATATCCGCGATTGCCGGGGAGTCGGAAGAACTGTTCGACAAACGCCACGGTGCCTTTGGCACGCTCTCCGGATAGTTCACGACTGACCGGCGTGCTGACCGCAGAGAACGCGGCGGGAATGGCGCGAGGCGTGGATGACGTGGCCGCCTGCGCAGACAGCACGCGAGGAAGCGCCGATGACATGAGCGCGCACCACAGCAGCGAGTGGCGAGGCAATTGTGACGAGACAAACATCCGCCACCTCGGCGGTCGGCAGACGAGCAGCGCGTCAGCGTTCGCTGACGATGACGAAGCGCGTCCAGTTGGCTGGTACATCTTCTATCGATCGCGCCACAATGTCGAGGCCATATCGTTCGGCCGCCGCCGCGCCGGCCACGGCGCCCACCGTGCGGTCCCCAAGCAGCGCCACATCGCGGGCGGCGCCCGCCGTGTCGGGGTGTGGTTCGGAGATCAGCCAGTTGTGCTTCGCAAAAAACAGACGGCACTGGGCCAGCGCGACCGGATGACTGCGCACGGCGCGCAGCTCGGCGAGTGAGGCGCCGAAGGGCGCGAGCAGGCACAGATGAATAGGGACGCGAATTTCGCCGTCCTGTTTCACGCGGTCGCCTGCGGACTCGAGCGCCTGGAGCGCACTGACGACGCGACCCGCGATGGCATTCTCGATAGGAATGACCGCAAAGTCGGCCGCGTGTGTGAGGACCAGATCCAGCGCCTGCGTGAATGTGTCGCATGGGACGGGCGTGACGCGGTCATCGGGCCAGTGTTGCCGAATGGCCAATTCACTGAACGCGCCGAGGGCGCCTTGAAATGACACGCGAGGAGAAGCGTTGACGTTCATAACCGAAGGATATTGACATCGTGAGGTGCCCACCGTAGCGTGCGTGGTATGATGCGTCAGTTCTCCGCCGCCAGCTATTACTACTTTACGCCGTCCCGCATGGGCCCCGGTGTAGGTCGTGTGCGCGGCTGACGCGCCAACAAACCTGACCACCGCGAGGCCCGTGCTTACTGCACGGGCCTCGCGTCGTTTCGGGGCCCGGCGGCACGCGGCTCGTGAGGGTGCATTCCTTCTACGAGACCGAACATGATCATCGTCACCACCCCGCAGATCACTCCCGCCGCACTCGATCGCATAATCGAGCATGTGGAAAGCGCCGGGCTGCGCGCCCACGTGAGCCGGGGCGAGCAGCGCACCATTGTCGGCTGCATCGGCGATGAAGCCAAGTTGGCCGAACATGGGCTGGCTGCGCTGGAAGGCGTCGAGCGCGTGGTGCCGGTGCTCAAGCCGTACAAACTGGCCTCGCGCGAGTACGCGGTGGAGACGACACGCATTCGATTCGGCGATCCCGCGGGAACGGTGCTCGGGGGTCGCGACCTCGTCGTGATCGCCGGACCGTGTTCGGTGGAAGGGCGCGAGATGTTGCACGACACGGCGCATGCGGTGCAGGGCGCCGGGGCCCGTTTGCTGCGCGGTGGGGCATTCAAGCCACGCACGTCGCCGTACGCGTTTCAGGGGATGGGTGAACCCGGGCTGCAACTGCTGGCCGATGTGCGTGCCGAGACAGGAATGCCGACGGTCACCGAAGTGATGGACCCTCGACAGGTGGAGCTGGTGGCGTCATACGCCGACGTGCTGCAGATCGGCGCGCGGAACATGCAGAACTTCGCGTTGCTTACCGAAGTGGGACGGGTGCAGCGCCCCGTGTTGCTCAAGCGCGGGTTGTCCGCCACGATCACCGAACTGCTGATGGCCGCGGAGTACATCATGGCGCAGGGCAACGG
>JAGNMU010000285.1 GCA_017991005.1 Gemmatimonadaceae bacterium
ACGCTGGACCGCGTTGCCGGTCACGCTACTGCTCATCGTGCTCGCCATCATCAATGTGGCGGGCGCGTCGTACTACCTCGCGCCCAACGCGCTGCGGCCCCGTCATCCGTGGCACACGTTCCTGCGACCGTCGGGCGAGGTCGGACAAACGGCAGGCATACTCGCGTTTGTCATCTTCGCCTTCCTCTGGCTCTATCCGCTGCGCAAGAAATGGCGCGCGCTGGCGTTCACCGGCGCGATCGGTCGGTGGCTCGACGTTCACGTCACCACCGCGCTGGGCCTGCCCATGCTGCTCACGATCCACGCGGCGTGGCGTGCAGATGGCGTGATCGGGCTGGGCTTTTTGGCCATGATGGTTGTGTGCGCCAGCGGCATCGTGGGACGTTATCTCTACGTGCGCATTCCCCGCGCGCGCAGTGGTGTGGAGTTGAGCCGAGAGGAGGTGACGGGCGAGCGAGAGACGTTGCTGGCCGCGATCGCGACGGCACTCGGCGAACCGGTTGAGACCATTCGTGCCGCGATTGCACCGCCGGAGCAGGCGCCGGCCACGACCGTGGTGGGCGTCATCGAGCGGTTGGTCCTCGACGATATCCGCCGGGTGCGGCGGGTACGAGCGCTGTCGGCCGCCTGGGGGGCCAAGCCGGGGCTCGATCGCAAGACAATCTCCCGCGCGCTCAAGCTGGCGTCACAGGAAATCGCGCTGATGAATCAGTCGCGCATGCTCGAGGCCACGCAGCGCGTGTTCCGCTACTGGCATATCGCACACATGCCCTTTGCGCTCACGGCGTTGCTCGCCGTCATCATCCATGTAATCGTCGTCGTGGCGCTTGGCGCCACGTGGTTCTGGTGACACGATGCTTCTGACGGCCATCGGCTTTCTGGTCATCACGGCCGCGTTTATCTGGTGGCATCTCCGCGGCACCGCGCCGACGGGGCAGACGGCGCCCGCAGCAGCCGTTCCGACTCGGCCCTGTCCCCGTTGTACGGTGCCGGTCCCGGTTACCGCCACCTACTGCCCGGGGTGCGGCATCGCGCAGCAGTTGTTCGAGATTGTTGCAGCGCCGATGGCGGCAGCGGGACGCATGGAAGGTGCGGCAGCGGCGCAGCCGCGTGCCATGGTGCGAGCCGATCTATGTGTCGGCTGCGGCACGTGCGTGGCCGCATGCCCCGAGGTCGGTGCCATCACGATGCGCGGCAAACTTGCCGTCGTGGACGATGCGCTGTGCAAGGGACACGGCGACTGCGTCGCGGCGTGTCCGGTCGGCGGCATTCTGGTCACTGCGGGCACGGCGGTCAACCGCATCGCGGTTCCGCAGATCGATGGCAATTTCCAATCCAATGTCGCGGGCCTGTACATCGTCGGAGAACTTGGCGGACGCGGGCTGATCAAGAACGCCATCAACGAAGGCAAGATGGCGATCGAACACATTATGACGCAGCTGCCCTCTTGTGAGCCGCGCAGCGATGGCGATCCGGAAGCGTTTGACGTCTGCATCGTAGGTTCCGGTCCGGCAGGGCTCAGTGCGGGTCTCGAGGCGCATCGTGGCAAACTGCGCTACGTGATTCTCGAGCAGGGCTCCGTCTCGGACACCGTGCGCAAGTATCCGCGCAAGAAACTGCTGTTGGCCGAGCCGGTCTCCATTCCGCTGTACGGCGATCTGTGGATCGCTGACGCGTCCAAGGAAACGCTGCTGCAGGTGTGGGAGACGATCATCGCCAATACCGGCCTCGAAGTGCGCACCGGTATCAAGGTGGATCGCATCGCGCGCGAGGGCGCCTTCTTTGACGTGGTGGCCGATGGGGCGCACTATCGCGCCCGGCGCGTGGTGCTCGCCATGGGCCGCCGCGGAACGCCACGGCGGCTAGGCGTGCCCGGCGAGGAGACCGACAAAGTCTTCTTCGATATCGTCGAAATGGAGGCGTTCGCCGGCCAGCGCGTATTGGTCGTGGGCGGTGGTGACAGCGCGGTGGAATCGGCGCTGGGTTTGGCCAACCAACCCGATACGGAAGTGCGACTGAGCTATCGCGGCGACGCGTTCTCGCGCGTCAAACCGCGGAACACCGACAAGCTGCAACGCGCCATCGCCGAGGGGCGGGTCATTCCCATGCTCAAGTCGGAGGTGCGCGAAATTCGGTCGGACGTTGTGGTGATGGATGTCGGCGGGGAGACGGCAATCCTGCCGAATGACACCGTCATCGTGCGCATCGGCGGCGAAGCGCCGTCCGCGTTCCTGGAAAAGCTGGGCGTCCGCATCGTCGAGAAGGATGTGCCGATGCCGCGCGAGGCTGTCAAGGCGGGATGACCAATGTTCCCGCGACTCTGTCACGCGTGCGCCCCTGGCGCCTCGAAGTGTTGGTGGTGGCGATGCTGATCGCACTGCTGACACCCGCGGGCGGGGCGTCCGGGCAGATCTCGCCGGGAAAGCTGGCGCGCGCGCACAAGTCACTCGAGGGCGCTGCGCAGTGCGTGCAATGCCATGCGTTGTCGCGCGCACCGATGGCGACGTCGTGTCTGAGCTGCCACAAGGATGTGAAAGCGATGATTGACACGAAGCGTGGCTATCACGCGCGTCTCTCGCCGAACGAGCGGCAGTCGTGCGCGAGCTGTCATCCGGACCATGCGGGCGAAGACTTTTCGATGATCGCCTGGCCGGGGGCGGGCAAGACCCGATTCGATCACCGGCAAGCGGGTTGGGCGCTCGAAGGAAAGCACATCGAAGCGAAGTGTGAAGACTGTCATACGTCGAAGTACGCGACGGCGCCGGTGGCCGCACTCTCCAAGCGCAAGTCGGGCACGCCATGGATCGGTCTCGAAACCTCCTGCAACAGTTGCCACAAGTCGGATGACATCCACGAGGGCGCGCTCAAGGGCGGATGTGACCAGTGTCATACCGCCAAGGACTGGGCACCGGCTCCCAAATTCGACCACGATGACGCACGCTATCGGCTGACCGGCAAACATGCCGACGCCAAATGCGATGCGTGCCACAAGTCCTCGCGTCTCGCGCTCAAGCTGTCGAATACCGGGGAGAAAATCGCGCTCTACCGGCCGCTGGCGTATGCCAAGTGCAACGACTGTCACGCCGATCCGCACAAAGGGCGTCTCAAGGGCTCGTGCAGCTCCTGCCACGAAACGACCAACTGGGATGCTATCGATCGACGCGATTTCAATCACGCCGCAACGCGGTATCCACTGACCGGCAAACATGCGCGCGTGGCGTGCGCCTCGTGCCACGGGAAGAACAACGAAACCCCCACGCCCGCCTTCGCGACTTGCGCCGGATGTCACGCGGACGTGCATCGTGGCGAAGCGGGCCGTGACCGTGACTGTGCGGCGTGTCATCGCGTCGCAGCGTTCACTCCGGCCGCCTTCTCGGTTGCCGATCATGCCAGGACAGCCTACCCGCTTCAGGGCAAGCATACGTCAACCTCGTGTAGTGCCTGCCATACCACGGCTCCAGCGACTGCCGCCACGCGCGCATTCGTCCGGCTCAAGATGCCAGCGACCACGTGCGCCGACTGCCACGAGGACGCACACGCCGGTCAAGCGGCCGTGCGGAGTGCCGTCGGCGGTTGTACGAATTGCCACACCGTCGAGGGCTTCAAACCCAGTACCATCACCGTGGCCGCGCACGCGCGATTCCGGTATGCGTTGGACGGCGCGCATGCGAACGCCACATGCGCCGCGTGCCACGCGTCGGACCGCCGCGGGCTTCCCCCGCTGCTCGGACAGACCGGCCGGGCCAAGTTCGCGTTTGCCGTAGGCGATACGACATGCGGGACCTGCCACGTGGACCCGCACGCTGGCCGCTATCTCTCGGGTGGGGTGCGCGCCGCACTCGGTTGCCGTGCCTGTCACAGCGCGGCCACGTTCCGGCCATCCACCGTGACCGTCGATGCGCACCAGCAACTCGGCTACGCACTCGAGGGTGCACACCGCGCGGTGGCGTGCGCTGAGTGTCATGCGGAACTCAAAGCACCCGGTGGGCGCGGATCGCTCAAGTTGGGGGCATCGGGCACTCCGCCGATTCCCTTCAAACAGGCACGGAACGCCACGTGCACCGGCTGCCACGCGGAGTCGCACGGCACACAGTTCGCACGCCGCAAGGATCGTGGCGCCTGCGAGTCGTGTCATACCGTCGCACGGTTTGCGGGCGCCGAGAAGTTCGATCACGAGAAGCAGACGCGGTTCAAACTGGCGGGCGCGCATGCGACGGTCGCGTGCGCCAAGTGTCATGTGGTGCTTCCAACGCTGCCGGAAACCGTGCCCGTGTCCGCACGTCGCCTGTATGCCGGCGTCTCGATGGCCTGTGAGAGCTGCCACGCGGCGCCACCGGTGCGCACACGATGACCCCGATCCTTCGGCTGGTTGGGGCAGTCGCCGCCCTGTTCTGGGCTGGCAGCACCGCCACCGCACAGGGTGGTCGCGGTGCCGCGTTGCCTCCGGCGACGGCGGCACAACCCAGTGTCGCGTCGAGTGTGACATCACCTCATGGACCGGCACTCCGTGAGGCGTGCGCGAGCTGCCATCGTGCGGATGGCTGGAAGCCCGCGCGCATTGCGGCGAACTTCAAACACGCCGAGCGCACGTTCCCGCTGGCGGGAGCCCACGAGCGTGCCACCTGCATGTCGTGTCACACGCGCCTCGACTTTCAGGGCGCGTCCACGACGTGCGCCTCGTGTCACAGCGATCCGCACAAGGGAGAGTTCGGTGTGACGTGCGCGCGCTGTCACAACACGCGCAGCTTTGTCGACCGCGGCTCATCCGTCCGCACGCACCAGGGCACGCGGTTTCCGCTGCGCGGCGCCCACGCGATTGCCACCTGCGAAGCGTGCCATACACGCACCGCCTCGGGGCAAATGCAGTTCGCGGCGCGCGCGACGACCTGCGCCAGCTGCCACCTGAACACGTTCCGCGCCACGAAGTCGCCCAGCCACACGGCAGCCAGCTTCTCTACTGACTGTACCAGCTGTCACACGTTGAGTACGTGGACCGGCGCGACGTTCGATCACAACGCGACGAAATTTCAGCTAACGGGCAAACACGCCGTCGCCACCTGCCAGGGCTGTCATGCCGACGGGGTGTATCGCGGCCGCAGTATGACCTGCGTGTCATGCCATCAGAACGACTACACAGCGGCCCGGGAGCCGCGCCACGCGCAGGGCTTTCCGACCACGTGCGAATCGTGCCATGGCACGGCGCAGTGGAAGGGTGCCAAGTTTGATCACCAGACGCAGACGACGTTTCCGCTGACGGGCAAGCACGTCACCGCGACCTGCGCGTCCTGCCATGCCAACGGGACCTACACCGGCACGCAAACCACCTGCGTCGGTTGTCATCAAGCCGGCTTTGATGCCACCACGAAACCGCCGCATCGCGCGGCACGGTTTGCCACGACGTGCGAGAGCTGTCACAACACGGCAACGTGGACCGGCGCACCGTTTGATCACGCCACGACGCGTTTCGCCCTGACCGGCGGCCACCGCGCGGTCACCTGCACGGGTTGTCACGCCGACAACGTGTTTGTCGGCAAGTCGATGGCCTGCGTGAGTTGCCATCAGGGCAAAGCCACCGCCACCACCAATCCGCACCACGCCGAAGCGCGCTTCGCCTCGACGTGCGAATCCTGTCACACCACGACCGCGTGGGCGGGCGCACGTTTTGACCACGCGGCCACCCGCTTCCCGTTGACCGGGCGTCACGTCCCGGCGACCTGCCTTGCCTGTCATAGCGACAAGGTGTACGCCGGGAAGCCGTCTACCTGCCAGTCGTGCCATCAGCGCGACTACGACGGGACGGCCCAACCGAATCACTCGGCGCTCGGCTTTCCGCGCACATGTGAAACGTGTCACTCCACCTCGTTGTGGGATGGGGCGAAGTTCGATCACGCGACCACCACGAGATTCGTCCTGACGGGCGCCCATCGCACGCTCACCTGTCGCAGCTGCCACG
>JAGNMU010000284.1 GCA_017991005.1 Gemmatimonadaceae bacterium
GTAGAGCGACGCGCCGAGGTAGACAGCGTTTGCGCCGTTGGCGACGGCGGCTCGAACCGCGTCGAGGGAGCCGGCGGGCGCGAGCAATTCGGGAACGCGGGTAGAGCGCATCCCGAACAATTTAGTGCCCTCTCCAAGGGTCCCGACGCATCGGCGCGTGGGCGGGGGCGTTCCCGTCCATCCCTGCGCGCATGGCGACGGCCCCGCTCGGCTGGCTCAGCGCTGTCTCAGCGCTGTCTCCTGGCCACGAAACGCAGGGCGAGGGCAACGACGAGGCAGCCCATGCCGACCCAGCGTGCCCATTCGATGCCGGTCCGCAATGCGACGGCGAATGCCATGACCCCCGCGCCGATCAGCGCCACGCGAAGTTGCAGCATTACGCTCCCGGCAAGCCCGCAGCGCGCGCCTCGTCGTCAGGCACGTCGAGCACGAGCCGCAGCAAGGCCGTGGAGTAGACCTTGCCCTGCGCGTCGGTCTTGAGTGAGAAGGTCCCACCGCCGTCCAGCGCACCGTGCAACAAAAAATTGAGCGCGTGGAGATTGGGGAGTTCAAAGCGCACAACGTCCCCGGTGATCTGCCCGGCGAAATGGCGCGCCACGCGCTCCTGCGTGACGTGCCGCACGAGCACCGGATACCAGGCCGGCGTCAACGCGATCAGCCCCACGTTGGCCGTGTCACCTTTGTCGCCGCTGCGGGCGTGCGCGATGTCCAACAGACGGACTTTCATGGCGTCTACTCCAGGATGCTGACGGACGTGGTCACCGCGCGCTTGTCCAGCAGCGCCGGCCAGTACGCCACGATTTCTTCAACCTTTGGCCGGCCACCGGCGAATCCGGTCACCGTTGGCGGGCCGTTCAGAACGAGTGGCACGATCTCGCGGGTGAATCGCTCGACAGCCGCCCGATCGGTACCGCGCACGCCGATCCGCCACTGCACCTCGGGCGCGTCGTGTCCGTCGCCCGCCAGTGCACCGTGCGTGGCGTTGGCACCAACGAACTCGCTCAGAATCTGGTCGAAATGCAGACCGAGGTTGGCGAGGCGTTCACGCAGCACGCGATCGGCCAGTTGCGCCTTTTCCATCGCGTCCGGCCACGCGTACACCAATGAACCGACGGCTTTGTAGCCGGCGCGATACGCGATGGACACTTTGAGGAACGGTGTGGGGTGCGCGCCCGTGATGCCGTGCACGCGTACCCGATTCTCGCCATCCTCAGCCACACGGATGCTGGTGAAATCCGCCACGACATCGGGCGTGATGTACGCGTGTGGGTCGCCCATCTCGTAGACGAGCTGCTCGGTCACACTGGGAACGGAGACTCGTCCGCCAGTGCCGGGGTGCTTGGTGATGACGAACGTGCCGTCGGCTTTCGCTTCGGCGATGGGATACCCGACGTTGGCAAGATCGGGAATGTTGCGCCAGTCGTGCAGACAGTTGCCGCCGGAGCTCTGCGCGCCACACTCCAGGATGTGACCGGCGATGATGCCCGCCGCGAGCCGGTCCCAGTCGTCGTCAGCCCAGCCAAATTCATGTCGCAATGGCGCCATGGTCAGCGCGGTGTCCGTGCTGCGCCCCGTCACCACTACGTTGGCCCCCTGCTCGAGCGCCTGCACAATCGGTGTCGAGCCTATGTAAGCGTTGGCGGAGAGCACGTGCTCGCGGATCGTTGACAGCGGTTCGTTGGTGTCCATGTTGCGGAGCTCGTGTCCGGCGGCGAGCAATTCGTCGAGCCGGTCGAGAATGTCGTCGCCGCTGACCACACCGATGCGAATCTTTCCGCGATATCCGTGTTTGGTCGCCGCTTCCAGCACCGCGGTGGCACAGGCGCCTGGATTCACGCCGCCCGCATTGGCGATGACTTTGACGCCACGATGTGCAACGGCCTCAAACACGGATTCCATCGCACCGATGAAGTCGCGCGCGTACCCCATGCGGGGATCCCGTTCCTTCTGCTTCTGCAGAATGGACATGGTGACTTCCGCGAGGTAGTCGAGCATGAGGTAGTCCACCTGACCACCCTCCACCTGACGTCGCGGGGCTTCCAGCCAGTCGCCCCAGAAGCCCTGACCGCTCGCGACGCGCACGATTCGGTCGGCGCCGCCCTGTTCGCCGCTCATGTCTGCTCCCTGTGGACTCAGCAGTGTGAATGCGCTGGTAAAACCGGTCATGTCGTGGCTGCCGGCATCGGTGGCAAGACAAACGCGCCCAGGTGCGGACCGGGATTCCGGCTCGCGGCGCGCAGTGCCAACGCCAGCTTCGAACGCGTTTCTTCGGGATAGAGGATCGCGTCGGCAAAACCGCGCGCAGCGGCGTAACGCGCATCGAGCTGGTGCTCGTAGTCGGCACGCATCGCGTCGACGGCCTGCGTCACGTCAGGGGCGGCCGTGCCCCCGGCCTTTCGCGCTGCCTCGAGTGCGGGGCCGTGCACGGCCTGCACGGCCGCCTCGCCTTCCATCACCGCCATGCGGCCGGTCGGCCACGTGAAGATGAAATCCGGATCGAACCCTTGCCCCGCCATCGCGTAGTATCCGGCGCCGCTCGCATGGTTGACGGTCAACACGATCTTCGGCACACGCGCGCAGGCCATGGCTTCGACAAAATGCGCACCCGCACGGATGATTCCCTCGTGTTCCGCCTCCGGGCCCACCATGAAACCTGATACGTCCTGTACAAACAGCAGTGGAATGCCCTGCCGGTCGCATCGTTCGATGAAGAACGCCACCTTCTCGGCGCTTTCCGCATAGATGATGCCGCCGAAGCGCGGCTTTTCACCCGGGCGGCCTTTGATCAGGCCCCGCTGATTCGCGATGATGCCAACCGGCATGCCTTCGATGCGCGCGTCGCCGCAGATCATCTCCTTGGCGAGGTTGGGCTGGAATTCGTCGATGGCGCCATCGTCGAGCAGTGTCCGCAGCACGGCATGCATGTCGTAGGACATGCGATGATCCGCCGGCAACAGGTCGTAGACCGCTTGCGGCGGTTCGGCCGGTGGCCGCGTATCCGGCGCTTCGTATGAGACCTGTCGCGGCAAACGTGCCACGAGCTCCCGCAACTTCGTCAAACACGCGCTGTCATCATCAAGCGCGTAGTGTGCAACGGCGGAAATCTCCGTGTGCGTGGTGGCACCGCCGAGCGTCTCGCCATCAATGGTCTGGCCCGTGGCGCCCTTGACCAGATTCGGTCCGCCAAGGCCCATGAACGACGTGCCCTTCACCATGAGAATAACATCGCTGAGCGCGGGCAAATACGCGCCGCCGGCAACACACTGACCCATCACCGCGGCAAATTGCGGAATGCGCAGATATCGGCGCATGATGGAGTTGTAGTAGAAGATCCGTGCAGCACCGTATTGGCCAGGAAACACGCCGCCCTGATACGGCAGGTTCACGCCGGCGGAGTCCACGAGATAGATGATCGGAATGCGACAACGCATCGCGATCTCTTGCGCGCGGAGGATCTTGGAGATCGTCTCGGGCCACCAGGACCCGGCCTTGACCGTGGCGTCGTTGGCCACCACCACCACTTCACGACCCTCGACCACGGCCACGCCGGTGATAACACCCGCTGCGGGCGCCTGTCCGTCGTACAGGTCGTACGCGACGAGCAAGCCGATTTCGAGAAACGGCGTCCCTTCATCACGGAGCTGCTCCACGCGCTCGCGGGCCGTCAGCTTCCCTTGTTTGTGCTGCTTCTCGATTTTGTCGGCCCCGCCCCCCTCACGCAGTCTCGCTTCGAGCGCGCGCACGTCGTCGGCCAGCTTCCGGAGTCGTACACTCACGCGCCGGATGTCCCGGCATTGGTCCGTTCCTGCTCCGCGAACCACGAGCGGATGTAGTCGACAAGATCCTGCGTACTGGTGCCCGGTCCAAACAGCCGCGCCACACCGCGCGCCTGCAGCGACTCCATGTCTTCCTTGGGAATGATTCCGCCCCCGGTGAGCAGAATGTCTTCACGACCCGCTTCCACGAGCAGGTCTCGCACACGGGGGAAGAGTGTCATGTGCGCGCCGCTCAGAATGGACAGGCCTACCACATCCACGTCCTCCTGAATCGCCGCTGTGGCGATCATCTCAGGCGTTTGATGCAGGCCGGTGTAGATCACTTCCATCCCGGCATCACGGAGAGCGGCCGCGACGACTTTCGCGCCACGGTCATGTCCGTCAAGGCCAGGCTTGGCAACCAGCACACGGATGGGTCGAGTCATGGGAGTTCGCTCGGGGTGAAGCAGGAAGATATCAACCAACTACGGTTCGCGTCGTGCAATGAGCAGCATCTCACCGGACCGGCGCGTCAACGGCCGCGTCGACCATCCGTCGAACGCCTGTTCGACGATCAGCCCCGCCTCACGCATACGCTCGGCAAGCTCCGAAGCGGAGTACAACCGGATGCGATGCGTCCTCTCGCCATCACCACCCGGCCCGCGCCACGTACTGGTGATCTCGAGAAACCCGCTGAGCGGGTCGAACGTGCGCTCCTGGCCGAACACCGTCCCATCGGACGTGCTCCACCAGTCGCGCGGCAGAAACTTGCTCATCACCCCGTCACGACTGCCGCCGTGCCAGATCAAGATGCCGCCGGGTTTGAGCACGCGCGCAAACTCGGACAACACCTGGCGATCGTCCGACGGCGCGTCGAAAAATCCAAACGAGGTGAACAGGTTCACGACGGCGTCGTACCGACCCGTCCAACGCGATGGCAACGTCCGCATGTCGCCCTGCGTGTACCGCAGCGTGCGCGACGTGCCGCGCGTGGCGGCCACCGCCAGCAACGCTTTCGAGTAGTCGAGACCGTCCACATTGAACCCGGCCTCTGCCAGCAGGTGCGCATGGCGTCCCTGTCCGCAGGGACAATCGAGCACCCGCGCGCCCGACGGCAGCTCCAACAACTCCAGCAGGCGCGACACCTCACGGCGGTCCTGCACGAGGTCGAACAACGGTTCGTACTCGTGCAGATACTGCGCGTCAAAATGCGTCTGCCACCAGGGCATCGATTGCGCTGCGCTCAGAAAAATACCGGTTCGCGGTAGGCACCAAAAACATCCTCGAGCGCGGCGCGAATCTCGTAGAGCGTGCAGTAGCTGCGCGCGCAATCCAGAATGAAGGGAACCACGTTGTCGGTGCCGCGTGCTGCCGTGCGCAGTGCATCGAGTCGCTGCGCGACCAGCACGTTGTCGCGCGCGGCGCGCATCGCCGCCATGCGCTGACGCTGTTCACGGTCGGCCTCCTCGCCGATGCGCAGAATGGGAATGCCGAGTTCGGGTTCGTCGGTGACGAACTCGTTGACCCCCACGACCAGCTTGCGATGCTGTTCGATCTCCCATTGCTGCCGTGCGGCACTCTCGGCAATGCGCTTCTGGAACCACCCCTCTTCAAGACCCTTGACGACACCGCCGATGTCTTCGATCTGCGTGAAGAGTCGCTCCGCTTCAGCTTCGAGTTGATCGGTGAGCGCTTCCACGTAGTACGATCCGCCCAGCGGATCGATCACATTGGGCACGCCGGTCTCGTACGCCAGCACCTGTTGCGTGCGGAGCGCGACCTGCACCGCGGACTCCGTTGGCAACGAGAGTGTCTCGTCCATCGAGTTGGTGTGCAACGACTGCGTACCGCCGAGCACCGCGGCCAGCCCCTGATAGGCCACGCGAACCACGTTGTTCATCGGCTGTTGCGCCGTCAACGTGACACCAGCGGTCTGCGAATGAAAACGCATCATCCACGAGCGCGGATTTCTTGCGCCGAACCGCTCCTTGAGATGGCGCGCCCAGATGCGTCGTGCCGCCCGCAACTTGGCGATCTCCTCGAAGAAGTCGTTGTGGATGTCCCAGAAGAATGAGAGGCGCGGGGCAAACTCGTCCACGTCCAATCCACGCGCCACACCCCGTTCGACGTAGGTGAAGCCATCGGCCAAGGTGAACGCCAGTTCCTGCGCCGCCGTCGAGCCGGCCTCGCGAATGTGA
>JAGNMU010000022.1 GCA_017991005.1 Gemmatimonadaceae bacterium
GCGATCATGGCCTACATCGCACACACCAACAACGATCCGAAACCGTTCGTGTGGACCAAGACCGCCGACGAGATCCTCGACAGCGTCAAGCGCTTTTGTCAACGAACTTCTGGTTCAGCACACTAGCGTACTGCAACGCATTCGCACTCGCGACACTCGCGACATTTGTCGCGTCCGTGTCCGCCTCGTCACAATCAACCGTTCGCACATCGCGCGCGTCACAACCGAACGTCGCGCTGTCTGCGTCGTCGCGTGCGCCGTCGTTGTTGCGTCGCACAGCGTCGACGTATTCGACGCACGCGATCGGCCGACTGGCCAGCGCGCCGGCATCTCGCGCGATTGGCGCGCGCGGCATCGCGACGAGTGCACTGACTGACGTCGTGAAGACGTACTGTGGCAGCTGCCACAACCCCACCATGAAGCGCGGCAATTTGAATCTGCGCGGCTACGTGGTGGACAGTGCGTTCGCCGATGCGGTCACGTCGGAGAAGATGATTCGCAAACTGCGCGCGCAGATGATGCCGCCGCCGGGATCGAAACGTCCGGCGGGTGACACACTGGTGGCGCTGGTCGAAACGCTCGAGAAGATCATCGACGAATCGGCACCGGTGAATCCGGGCACGCGCACGTTTCAGCGTCTAAATCGCGCCGAGTACGAGCGCGTGGTGAAGGACCTGCTCGGCCTCGAGGTCAACGCGGGCGACTGGCTGCCGCTCGATACGAAGAGCGCGAACTTCGACAACATCTCGGATGTGCAGTCGCTGTCGCCGACGTTGCTCGAGGGATATCTGAACGCCGCTGCCTCCATCAGTCGCATGGCGGTTGGCGATCGCAAGGCGGCCGTTGGTCAGGCGTTGTACAAGACGTCGCCCTTCACCTCGCAGCATCCGTGGGATCATGTCGAAGGCACGCCGTACGGCACGCGTGGCGGCATGGTGATGCTCAACAACTTCCCGGCCGACGGTGAATACACGTTCACGCTGAACGTCGGTGGTGGTGTGGGCCGACCGGTTGAAGATCTGGTGATCTCGATCGACGGCGAACGTGTTGCGTTGGTGCAGTACGACCGTGGCATCGCGCGCAACGGGGAATCGGCCGACGCGCCGGCGGGTGCGGATTTCCTGCGCACCGAGCCGATCAAGGTGAAGGCCGGCCAGCGCAAAGTCTCGGTGGCGTTCGTCAAGAAAGCGGAAGGCCCGTACGAAGATCTGATCAAGCCGCATGAGTGGTCGCGCGCCTCGGCCGGGACCGGCGCGGCCGGTACCACCGAGCCGCCGCCGCTCATGGAAGTGATGATCACCGGCCCGTACAACGTGACCGGCGTGTCGAACTCGCCGAGTCGCGAGATGATCTTCAGCTGCCGTCCAACGGCGCCGGCCGCGCAACGCGCCTGCGCCGATCAGATTCTGTCGCGTCTCGCGGCGCGCGCGTATCGCCGCCCGGTCACGGCGCGCGACCGCGAAAGCCTCCTGAAGTTCTTCGATCAGGGACTGGCTGGTGATGGCGCCACGTTCGACGACGGCATTCGCATGGGTGTGCAGGCGATGCTGGCCAGTCCGTTCTTCGTGTTCCGCTTTGAGAAGTCGCCGGAGAAAGCGGTGGCCGGTACGGACTACAAGATCGACGACTTCGAGCTCGCCTCGCGGCTGTCGTTCTTCCTCTGGAGCTCCATTCCGGATACGCGCCTGCAGTCGCTGGCGACGCACAAGCGGCTGTCCGATCCGGTGGTGTTCAACGCGGAAGTGAAGCGCATGCTCGCCGATCCGCGCGCCGAAGCGATGTCCACGCGTTTTGCGGCGCAGTGGCTGCGTCTCCAGGATCTCGAGAAGGTGCACCCGGATGCGTTCCTGTTCCCGGACTTCGACCTGCTGCTGGCGCAGTCGATGCAGCGCGAAACCGAGCTGTTCTTCCAGGACATCGTGCGTCACGATCGCAACGTGAAGCTGCTGTTCACGTCGGACTCGACCTTCGTGAACGAGCGTCTCGCCAAGCACTACGGCATTCCCAACGTGGCGGGCACGCACTTCCGCAAAGTCGCGTACGCCGACGATCAGCGTCGCGGTCTGCTGGGCCAGGGCAGTGTGCTGGTGCAGACGTCGCTGGGCAATCGCACGTCGCCGGTGTTGCGCGGCAAGTGGGTGATGGAAGTGTTGCTCGGCACCCCGCCGCCGGCACCGCCACCAAACGTTCCCGATCTCGAGCAGACCGTGGGCGCCAAGGACGGCAAGCAGTTGACCACACGCGAGCGCATGGAGATTCACCGGGCGAACGCGACGTGCAAGAGCTGCCACCAGTTCATGGATCCCATCGGCCTTGCGCTCGACAACTTCGACGTGACCGGCAAGCTGCGTTATCGCGAGAACGGTGCGTTGCTGGATACGCGCGGCCAGTTGTACGACGGCAACCAGATCTCGACGCCGGGCGAACTGACCAGAGCGTTGATGGCGCGTCCGGTGCCGTTGATGCGCAACTTCACCGAAAATCTGATGGCCTACGCATTGGGTCGGCGTGTCGAGGAATACGACCAGCCGACGGTGCGTGCGGTGGCGCGTGATGCAGAGAAGAAGGGCTATCGCTTCTCCGCGTTTGTGATGGGTGTGGTGAACAGCAAGGCCTTCCGCAGCAAGCGCGCCGAGTCGGTTTCAGCCGATGCGTCGCAGTACTGATCCGAACGACTGACCTGACCCCTCGAGGAGCTTGCCGATGAAGTTTCTGACTCAGAAGACCCTGCCGCGCCGCACGTTTCTGCAGGGCTTGAGCGCCACGATCGCCCTGCCGTATCTCGATGCGATGGAGCCGGCCGGAAAGTTCCTGGCCAAGTCGGCTGGGGGGGCAGCGGCCAAGAATCACACGCGTCTGGTGTGCATCGAGTCGGTGCACGGCGCGGCGGGTTCGAATTCGTGGGGCGCGTCCGAGAATCTCTGGGCGCCTGCGGGCGTCGGTCGCGACTTCGCGCTCAATCCGGAAGGCGCGCTCATCTCGCTTGATCCGTGGAAGAAGTATGTGAACATCATCAGCAACACCGACGTGCGCATGGCCGAGGCGTTCGAGGCGCCGGAGATCGGCGGCGATCACTTCCGGTCGAGTGCGGTGTTCCTCACGCAGTCGCACCCCAAGCAGACGCAAGGGTCGGATCTGTTTGTCGGCACGTCGTTCGATCAGATCGTGGCGCGCAAGATCGGTCAGGACACGCCGATTCCCTCGATGCAGCTCTGCATCGAGAATCTCGATCAGGCCGGCGGCTGCTACTACAACTACGCCTGCGCGTACACGGACACCATCAGCTGGGCGTCACCGACGCAGCCGCTGCCGATGATCCGCAATCCGCGCGCCGCCTTTGACATGCTCTTTGGCGCGGGCAGCAGCAACGCCGACCGCGCGGCGCGCCGCCGCGACAACGGCAGCATTCTCGATTGGGTGGTGGGTGAGATGTCGTCGCTCAAGCGCGACTTGGGCGCCACCGATCGCCGCCGTGTCGAACAGTATCTCGAGAATGTGCGCGAGCTCGAACGGCGCATTCAGCAGGTGGAAGCGAAGAACAAGAGCGGCGAAGAGCGTGCGTTGCCGGAAGCGCCGTCGGGCGTGCCGGATTCATTCGCCGACCACATGAAGCTGATGTTCGACATTCAGGTGCTCGCGTTCCAGTCGGACATGACGCGCGTGTTCTCGTTCAAGACTGGCCGCGACGCCTCCAGCCGCACGTTCCCCGAGAGCGGCACGAACAAGGGGTTCCATCCGGCCTCGCACCATGGCGGCCGCGAAGCGGCGATTCTCGAGTTCAACCAGATCAATCAGTATCACGTGAGCATGCTGCCGTATTTCCTGCAGCGCCTCAAAGACACGACCGAAGGCGACAGCAACCTGCTCGACAGCACGCTGATCATGTACGGCTCGCCGATGGCCGACGGCAACATTCACAATCATCGTCGCTGCCCGCTGCTGCTCATGGGTGGTGCCAACGGGATGCTGCCGGGCAACGTGCACCTCAAGGCGCCGGATGGCACGCCGATGGCCGACGTGATGTTGTCGCTGCTGCACCGTTTTGGCATCGATACGCCGGTCTTCGGCGACAGTGTGAGTCCGTTCGCGTTGCAGGCGTAAGGGAGATCTCGCCATGACGTCACGATGGGGTGTGTTGGCCACGGCGCTGGTGCTGGCGCCGTGGAGCGCTGCGGCGGCCCAAACCAACCAGAACGCCGCCGGCGATCGCGCCAAGTCCACCACCGCGCGCATCAGCAGTACGAAAAAGAATCTTGGCACGGCGGTCGTCGAGGCTGCCGCGCGCGGTGATCTTGCCGCCGTCAAATCGATGATCGCGCAGGGTGCCGACGTGACCGTGTCGCCGGGCGACGGGATGACCGCGCTCCACTGGGCGGCGGACCGCGGTGATGCCGCCATGGCGGCGGCGCTGTTGCGAGCGGGCGCGAAGCTTGACGCGAAGACCAGTGTGAACGGCTACACCCCGTTGCATGTGGCCAGTCGTTCCGGCAGCGCGGCGGTGGTGAAGGCGTTGCTCGACGCCGGTGCCGACGCACGCACGATGACCGGGACGGGTGCGACGGCGATGCACCTGGCGGCGGCTTCGGGCAATGCGGAGTCGGTGAGCGCACTGATCGCGAAGAAGGGCGATGTCAACGCACGTGAGACCGCGTGGGGGCAGACGCCGTTGATGTTTGCGGCGACGGAGAATCGCGCCGACGTGATCAAGGTGTTGGTGAAGGCGGGCGCCGATCCCAAGGTGGCGACGCGTTCGATGGACCTGACGGAAGAACTCGCGCGGCAGCAAGCCGCGGCAAAGCGGCGCAATGAAGTCTTGATGGAAGCGCTGCCGGAGAAGCAGCGCGATTCCATCAAGGCGGTGCAGGCCAAGGCGGCAGCGGATCTCGCGGCGCGCGTGCGCTTCGCACCCGATGCGCCGGCTGGTGCGGCCGCGGGTGCGGCAGCGGGTGCACAAGCCGCGCAGGCCGCGACGCCACGCACGGCGGCAACACCGGCGGGCGCGGCACCGGCAGGCGCTGCAGCAGGAGCAGCACCCGCAGGAGCAGCAGCCGCGGCACCGGCCGGCGGCGGGTTCCGCGTGGGTGTGGCGGCGCCGCCAACCTCGATGCTGACGCCCACGCAGATTCAGAATGCGATTCGCGCCGGACGCGAGACGTTCAATGCGCCGACGCCGGCCAAGACCACGTCGATCGAAGCCGGTGAGCAGATCGAAGGCAACATTGCCGGTTACGAAGCGACGGTGGGCGGACTGGGCGGCATGACGGCGCTGCATCACGCGGCGCGCCAAGGCAACACGCCAGCGGCGCTCGCACTGATGGACGGCGGTGCGGACATCAACGCGCCGACATTGACCGACAGCACCACACCGCTGCTGATGGCGGCGATCAACGGCCAGTTCGATCTGGCGATGCAACTGATCAAGCGTGGCGCCAACGTGAAGCTGGCGAGCACTGCCGGACTCACACCGCTGTATGCCGCGCTCAACACGCAGTGGGCGCCGCGTTCGCGATATCCGCAGCCGCAGTCCGTGCAGACGCAGCAGACGACACACCTCGAGCTGATGCAGGCGATGCTGACGGCGGGCGCCGATGTGAACGTCCGTCTCAAGAAGAACCTCTGGTTCTTTGCCTTCACCAACTGCGGCAACGCGAACTGCGGTCTGGAAGCCCTCGATGGCACCACGCCATTCTGGCGCGCGGCGTATGCGGTGGACATCGATGCGATGCGCATGCTCAAGGCGGCTGGCGCGAGCGATACGATGCCGTCGTTCCGTGTAGCCGGCGCCGGTCGCGGTGGACGCGGTGGGGCAGCCGGTGCGGCGGCGGGTGGGCGTGGCGGTCCGCCGGGCGCGGGTGGCGCTGATGGCCCGGGCACACCGGTTGGTGGTGGCGTCGATCCCGAAACCGATGCGGCGTCGAAGGCCGTGCCACCGGGTATCGGTGTCTTCCCGATTCATGCGGTCGCCGGTGTTGGATACGGCAACGGCTTCGCCGGCAACTCACACCGGCATGCCCCGGACGGCTGGATGCCGGCGCTCAAGTATCTCGTCGAAGAGTTGCATCACGACGTGAACAAGCGGGATCTCAACGGCTACACTCCACTGCACCATGCAGCGGCCCGCGGCGACAACGAGATGATTCTGTATCTCGTGAGCAAGGGTGCCGACGTGAAGGCGGTGGCGCGCAATTTCCGGACGACGGTCGACATGGCCAACGGCCCCGTGCAGCGTCTGCGCCCGTTCCCGGAAACGATCGCCCTGCTCGAGAAGCTGGGCGCGAAGAACAGCCACAAGTGCGTGAGTTGCTGATCCCCGGCATGGGCTGCTGAGTACCGGGCACTGAGGTATCGCGAAAACAGAGGGGCCGGCCGCTGCAGGTGCAGCGCCGGCCCCTCTGTCGTTCTCGCGTGAGCAGGTGCGCCGCTACGGCTTCTTCTCTCCGGCCACCATCAGCGCGACATGCTCCTGCGCTTGCTGGATGCCGCCTTCCCCGCCGTTCCACACGATGCGGCCGTCGGAATTGAGGTCTGCCCCGGCGACGAGCTGATCGCAGAGCGACTGCAACTGGCCAACGAGCGCGGCGGCCTGGGCGGCCGTGGTGGCGCTGCGAATCTTGCGGGCCATGGCGATCACATCGTCGGCCCGCTCAGCGGTGCTCTTGGCGGCGCCGATGATGTGTGCGGCGTGGGTCTTCACATTCGCCGACGCGTTGGGATTCTTGGCCAGACAATCTGCATAGGCCATGGCGCCGTCGAGCGCGCGTTTGACGCCGTAGTTCTTGCCGGGCGCCGTGGCGCCGGGCATGGTGCCGGGATCAATGGCATGCAGCACGTGTCCGGCGTGCATCTGCAGCGTCTGCAGATTGTCCATGGCACGCGACATGAAGCCCGCGTGTTGCGCGGCCACCTTGGCCTCGGTGGTGGCCATCGTCAGCAGCCCTGATTTGTCGGGCGTGTCGATGTACCCGGCGGTCAGATAGCCGATGGCGATGTTCACGATCGAAGTGGGCACCGTGAGCGCGGGGGCCGCCGCGGCGACGACGGTTCCCGGCAGCGGCTGACCCGTGAGCCGCGCGACGATCGAGTCGAACTGAAAGCGCATGCGCGTGTCGGTGCTCACCACAAAACGCTGGCGCTCAAACTCGTCGACGGTCAAACCCTTCTTGGTCAGCGCTGCAGAGACCAGCGTGCGGCGCTTGGCCTGCATCTCGGCTTGCGCCTGCAGGGTCTTGTTCTTGACCTGTGCCAGTTCGGCACCACTCGAGTCGAGCACGACGGCGATGGCCGCCTGCGCTTCCGCGAGTGCCCGCAGCTGTTCGATGGACAACTTCGCCGAGGTCGAGGCGGGCGCGGCGGGGGGCACCGGCGGCTGCTGGGCCGCAAGCGGACTGGCGAGCAGCAGCGTCGTCAGGCCGACGAACAGGGTACGAGCGGGAGACGCCATGACGGTTCACGGGAGGGAGAGTGAACTACAAGCTACCACCACACTACGTCGATCCACCGGCAAAACGCTGGAGTCGTCGCGTGTGCAGCCCTTACAGTCGTGCTTCGTCGTCCCGGGCGCAATTCCGTGTGTCGCAACGGCTGCACCGATGGCGTGAAATTCACGGGCGCGACCCTAGCGAGTTCCGCTTCGCGACGGCAACATCTCCGGGTTCCGCTCCCACCGAAAACCCAACCAGGAGACCTGCCGATGATGTCCCGCCCTTCGTTCCGCGCACTCACCTCGTGGAGACCGACAGGCACCGGCACGGCTCGCGCAGTGGCCGGTCTCGCGCTTGCTGCGGTCGCCTCCACTCCGCTCATGGCGCAGCGTGGCGCGGACCCGAACGCGCCGCGCAGCATGGGCGGCGGTCAGTGCACCGCCAATCCGTACAACTGCCCCGATGCCGTCAATCCGCTGCCAGCGGCCAACACGGTCTGGCTGGAAGAGATGACGTGGATGGATGTGCGTGATGCAATGAAGGCCGGCAAGAAGACCATCATCATCACCACCGGCGGGATCGAACCCAACGGGCCGTGGATCGCGCTGGGCAAGCACAACTATGTCTTGCATCAGAACTGCGAAGCGATTGCCCGGAAGATGGGAAACGCCCTGTGTGCGCCGACGGTCAAGTTTGTGCCCGAAGGTGGGCTCGAACCGCCAACGAGCCACATGACGTCACCGGGAACGATCTCGATGCGCGAGAACACCTTTCGCGCGATCCTGACCGATATGCTGGTGAGTTTCAAGGCGCATGGCTTTGAACAGATGTTTCTGATCGGCGACAGCGGCGGCAATCAGGGCGGGCAGCGCTACGTGGCCGACTCGTTGAACAAACTGTGGGGCGGCGCGCCGTTGGTGGCGCACATTCAGGACTACTACGACTACGCCAAGGTGTCCGAGTACGTGAAAGACAAAGGCGTGGTCGAAGGCAAGGCGGACGGATTGCACGATGATCCCATCATCGCGCTCAACATCTTTGCCGACGATCCGAAAGCCATTCGTCTGGATGAACGCATCAAGGCGGGCAAAGCGACAATCAACGGCGTGTCGCTGGCCGACAAGAAGAAGAACGCCGCACTCGCCAAGCAGATCATCGACTTCCGCGCGCAGGTGACGATCGAAGCGATCAACAAGGCGATTGCCAACAAGGGCACCCTGCCGGCGCCGCCGCGCGCCGGGCGTGGCAACGGCGCCGGCCACTAACGCAACGATCTATGGTTCTCCGCATACGCGGTGACCGGCAGCGATTCGGACGGGCGTCGTCAGCGTTTCTGCTGACGGCGCTCGCGTCGCTTTCGGTCACGAACGAACTGGTGGCACAGGCGACGGGTGCGGGGGCGGCGCGCGCCGCCACACTCGATCTCACCGTCACCGCCGATCGCGTCTTCGCGGCGTGGAACAACACACACGGCCCCGGCTGCGCGGTCGGTGTGGCGCGCGGCGGGACAACGTTGCTGACGCGCGGCTACGGCATGGCCGACATCCAGAGTGATCGCCCGATCACGCCAACCACGATTCTCGAATCGGGGAGTGTGGCCAAACAGTTCACGGCGACCGCCGTCCTGCTGCTCATGCAGGATGGCAAACTTTCGCTGGACGACGACGCCCGCAGATATCTGCCGGAGTTGCCGCAGTACGGCCGCACGATCACCGTGCGCCATCTGTTGACCCACACCAGCGGCTTGCGGGAGTGGAGCAATCTCTTCGAGTGGCAGGGCTGGCCGCGTGGCACACGTCTGCACACGCAAAGCGATGTGTATGACATCATCACGTGGCAGAAATCGCTCAACTATCCGGTCGGCGACTACTACTCGTACACCAATTCGGGCTTCCTGCTGCTGCGCACGCTCGTGGAACGTGTGAGTGGCAAGAACTTCGAAACGTTCACGGCGGAGCGCATCTTCACGCCGCTGGGCATGACGAACACGCGCTGGCGCGGTGACTACACGCGTCTCGTTCCCGGACTGGCCCAGGCGTATGGCCGACACGCGGACGGGTGGCACCTCAACATGCCGTTCGACAACGTGATCGGCGCGGGCGGACTGCTCACGACCGTCGGCGACTGGTTGATCTGGAACGACGCACTCACGAAGAAGTCGCTCGGCGCGGCCATGGGTGACTCGATCACGCGGCAGATGAAACTCACCAGCGGACTCGAGATCCAGTACGCCATGGGCGTGACCGTGACGCGGTACCGCGGTCTTCGCGAGATCTCGCATTCGGGGTCGACGGCCGGGTACAGCACGTTCCTCGCGCGGTATCCGGAGCAGGACAACCTGTCGATCGCGGTGATGTGCAATGCGGCCGGTGCCAACGCGACGGCGTACACGCGCGCGCTGGTGGACGCACTCGTGCCTGGACTGCCGCGCGCAACCCCGCTGGACTCGGCGACGGTCGACGCCAGCTCGCTCGCGCGCTGGCGCGGGATCTACCGCGATACACGCACGAATACGACGGTGATGCTGGATACCGCACAGGGCCGACTGACGTGGGGCGGCGCCGCGCTGATTCCGTTGCGCAGCGGCCTGTTTGCACTCGGCGCGACACGCATTCGATTTGACGTGACTGCCAGCGGCAGGGAAACCTCCATGCGCCGATCCACGGCGGATGGTGACACGGTGCTGTTCGTGCGCGTCGCGGAGTCGACCTGGATTCCCACCGCGACGGAGTTGGCGGCGCTGGCCGGACGCTACCGGAGCGACGAGATCGGTGTGACGTATACCGTGGCCGTGGCGAATGGGTCGCTCACCGTCAGTCCACGCGCCGGCATTGTCTCTGTTCTCACCCCCACCTATCGCGATGCCTTCGAGTCACCGTCCGCGAACGTCTGGTTCACACGAGACGCGAAAGGGCGTGTGGCTGCGATGCACTTCGGAGAAAGTCGCGTGTGGAATCTGGTATCGGTGCGCGTGCCCTAGGCTACGCCCTCGCGCGCTACTGCGTGCGCAGCAGGCGCTCGGCCTTGAGTCCGTAGCGCTCGAGACGTCGATACAGCGTACTCCGATTGATCCCGAGTTTGTGTGCGGCGTCCTGCATCGAACGGGCGGACTGCATGGCGGCCACCGTGCGCGTGCGTTCGGTGTCGTCGGCGGGGCGCGCGTCGATCGCATCCGACGTCCACGCGTCGTGCATCGCTGGCCGCGGCGCGTCCGTCTCCAGTGTCACCAGGTCCCCCGCTGTCAACGATGCGATGCGGCGCACGTAGTTCTTGAGTTCGCGCACGTTGCCTGGCCAGTCCCACTGCGCGAGTTGCTCGGTCACTCCCTCGGCAAAGTACAACGACGGGCGACCGAGTTCCCGGGCCGCCTGTGTCAGCAGATGAGCCGCGAGCGCCGGAATGTCCGTACGCCGTTCGCGGAGCGAGGGGAGCTCGATGGTCAGCACATTGAGCCGATAGTAGAGATCGGGGCGCAACTGCCCGGTGCGAACGGCTTCGACCGCATCGCGATTCGTCGCGGCGATGACGCGCACGTTGATGGGACGCACCTCGCTGCTGCCCACGGCCGAGATCTCCTGTTCCTGCAGCACGCGCAGCAACGCGGCCTGCGCACTGTACGGCATCTCGCTGATCTCGTCGAGAAAGATCGTGCCCCCGTCGGCCGCGCGAAATTTGCCCGGGCTGCCTTCGCGTCGCGCGCCCGTGAACGCGCCACCGACGTACCCGAACAGTTCCGCCTCGATCAACTCGCGTGGGAGCGCCGCGCAGTTGACGGCAATAAATGGCCGGCTGCGGCGCGCGCTTGCGGCATGAATGGCCTGCGCAAACACTTCTTTGCCCGTCCCCGATTCGCCGGAGATGAACACCGGCAACGCATTGCCCGCCGCCGCGCTGGCGAGTCGCACTGCCTCGGTCATGCGAGACGACGAGCCCACGATGTCGCGGAGTGCGTAGCGGCGATCACCACGATCATCGGTACGTGCATCGTTACGTACCTCGTTGCGCGCATCGCCGCGTTCATCGGTGTAGCGATTGGCTCGTGTATCGCGTGGGGTACTACGTGCGCTGTCCGCGGGCGACTGCTGGCGCATGGATCCGATGCGTGCCGACGACGATGCGTCGCGCAGGGCGGCACCGCTGCGGAGCAACAGACAGGTCCCGACCACGTGGTCCGGATCGAAGACCGGGAAACTCATGGCCGAGACGCCGATATCGTGATCGAGAGCCAGGAACACCTCGGTGGACTCCCCGACATGCCCGTGAATGCGCAGCGACTCGATATGCTCGGCGATCGCATTCCGCAGCGCCCGCGGCATCTCCGTGCCGGGCCGCAACCCGGCGGGCGCCGCGTCGGTGGCATGCAGGACGTGGCCGTGGCGGTCGACCGCGACGAGCGCGTCCTGCGCGTAGCGACTGCTGAGCTGTGCGAACCGGGTCAGCACGGCCACACGATGCGCCATGTCGCGCGCCGTGAGCATCTCACGCACCGATGAGGCGAGGGCGACCGCGAGTTGCAACGTGTGCGGATGTGCGTTGCGACTGAAGCCCGAGATATCAATCACGCCGAGTGCGGCGCTGGTGACCGTGTCGATGACCGGCACCGCCGCGCAGTGCCATCCATGCCAGGCTTCGCAGTAGTGTTCGGCGCCAACGATGTGCACTGGCCGGCCAGTGGCCAGTGCGGTCCCGGGTCCATTGGTCCCCACGGCCGCTTCGGACCAAAGTCCGCCCGGCCGGAAGTTGATGGCGGCGAGTCCCTCGAGCACGGCGGGATCGCCATCGCATGAGAGCATGCGACCTTCGGCATCGAAGAGACTGAGGATGTGGCCGCAGGTGAACGCCTCGCTCAGGTTCTGCGCGGCGCGCAACGCGAGTGGCACCCAATCGGCGCGCTCCTGCGCGATGCGCAGCGAGGCATCGCTCAGCACCAGCGGTGCCTTGGGAAGATCCGCAGGAACCGCAGCCTGCAGCGACCGTTGCCACGAGTCGCGCACCAGTGGCCGCGATTGCGCGAGCGCCATGCGTCCTTCCACCAGCGCATCCCATGCACGCGTCACCGTGCGCTGCGCCGACCGATCGTACGGAATCGATTCCATGTCCGGTGTCATGCCTCGAGGCGTGGCGCCTGCAAGCGGAGTGCGTCTCGCGCGGGGAACGCGGCACACGTCAAACGGCGGTCGAGTGGCAAATGGTCGCGCGCGGCGACGCGGGTGGGACTCAGAGCATGACGCATCGCGGTAGCGCACGCAAGCGTGCTTTTTCTGACAGACGCGACAGAGTGTCGCCCGATGCGACAGATCGTCGCGCGACAGACTGTCGCGTACCCTGGGCCGCAGCCACCGATAGGCGACCCTCGGCGCACGGCAACTGATTGTGTGGTCGCGGCTTAGCACCCGGTGGACGAGCGCGTGCGAAAAGGCCCGGACCTTGCTTCCTCACGCAGCGACGGCGTGACGGCGATGGTGATCTCCGACACGCGTCCTCTCCCACCTCTCACCTCCTCAGGAGGACCGCGCATGTCCGCGACCATCGAGCCGACTCCCGCCCGCGCCACACTTCCCGAAGCCGCCCGCTCGTACGCCATCGGCATTCCGATCAAGTCCCGCTACGAGAACTTCATCGGCGGGCAATTCCGCGCTCCCGTCCGTGGCCAGTACTTCTCCAATCCCACGCCGGTCACGGGACAGCATCTGTGCGATGTCGCACGGTCGACGCACGAAGATGTGGAGTTGGCGCTCGATGCCGCGCATGCCGCGGCGCCGGCGTGGGGCAAAACGACGGCGACCGCGCGCGCCATCATGCTGAACAAGATTGCCGACCGGCTGGAAGAGAATCTCGAATCGATCGCCGTGATCGAAACGATCGACAATGGCAAGGCGATTCGCGAAACGATCAACGCGGATCTGCCGCTGGCCATCGATCACTTTCGCTACTTCGCCGGCGTGTTGCGCGCGCAGGAAGGATCAGCCGGTGAGCTCGATGCCGATACGGTGGCCTATCACTTCTACGAACCGCTCGGCGTGGTCGCCCAGATCATTCCCTGGAACTTCCCGCTGCTGATGGCGGTGTGGAAGCTCGCGCCCGCGCTTGCTGCTGGAAATTGTGTGGTGCTCAAGCCCGCCGAACAGACGCCGGTCTCGATCATGGCGTTCATGGAACTCATCGCCGATCTGCTGCCGCCGGGTGTCGTGAATGTGGTGCAGGGGTTTGGTGTCGAAGCCGGCAAACCGCTTGCCTCGAGCCCGCGTGTCGCAAAGGTGGCGTTTACGGGTGAGACCACCACGGGCCGCCTCATCATGCAGTACGCGTCGGAGAATCTGCTGCCCGTGACGCTCGAGCTGGGCGGCAAATCGCCGAACGTGTTTTTCGCCGATGTCATGGAGGCTGACGACGCGTTTTTCGACAAGGCGCTCGAAGGGTTCACGCTGTTCGCGCTCAACCAAGGCGAGGTGTGCACGTGTCCTTCGCGCGCGCTGGTGCAGGAATCGATCTACGATGCGTTCATGGAACGGGCGACCGAGCGGGTGAAGAAGATCAAGCTTGGTCATCCGCTCGATCCTTCGACGATGATGGGCGCCCAGGCGTCGAACGATCAGTTGGAGAAGATCCTGAGCTATCTCGATATCGGTCGTCAGGAAGGCGCCACCGTGCGTACCGGCGGCGGACGTGCCGTGCATGAAGGGGAGTTGGCCGGCGGATACTATGTCCAGCCGACGATCTTCGAGGGGCACAACAAGATGCGCATCTTCCAGGAAGAGATCTTCGGGCCGGTGGTGTCGGTGACGAAGTTCAAAGACGCCGATCATGCGTTGCAACTCGCCAACGATACGCTCTACGGGCTTGGCGCCGGTGTCTGGTCACGCGACGCCAACACCTGCTATCGCATGGGGCGTGGTATTCAGGCCGGCCGCGTCTGGACCAACTGCTATCACCTCTATCCGGCGCACGCGGCGTTTGGTGGCTACAAGCAGAGTGGCATCGGTCGTGAAAATCACAAGATGATGCTGAGTCACTATCAGCAGACCAAGAATCTGCTGGTCAGCTACAGCCCGAACGCGCTCGGCTTCTTCTGAGCACGAGCCGCATGTCGAGCACCACTTCGGGACGGCGGTAACAATGCCGATTGCACGCGTGGACGTCACGCCCGACGCGGCGGCACTGCTGCGCACGCTGCAGGCGCGGCATGGCGCGTTGGTATTTCATCAGTCGGGGGGCTGCTGCGATGGCAGCTCCCCGATGTGTTACCCGCGCGCCGAATTCCGCATCGGTGCGCGGGATGTGTATCTGGGTACGATCGCCGATGTGCCGTTCTACATCGGCGCGCAGCAATTCGAATACTGGCAGCACACGCATCTCACGATCGACGTCGTGCCGGGCCGCGGCGGCGGATTCTCACTCGAAACACCCGAGGGCATGCGTTTTCTCACGCGCTCCCGTCTTTTCAGCGACGACGAGTACCAGGCCATGCTGCTGGAGGGCGGTCCGCCGCGGGGTGAGCAATCGGTGTGATGTGAACCTGGCCATTACGGCGCGGTGGACTCAGTCCACCGCGCCGGTCTTCCCGCCGACATGCGCCCACAGCGCGCGCTCCAGCATGACCGGGGTCCATTCCGCACCCAGTTCAGCGGCACGCTCGCGTAGCGCCGCCGCGTATTTGCCATAGTAACCCAGCGTCCACGCCACCTTGCCGAGTGTCGGGATTTGCGCGGCCACCAGTTCGTCGAAGAACGGATACAGGCCGGGTTTGTGCGCAGCCGTCACGGCTGACGCGGTGGCGGGACCAATACCGGCCAGCGTCGCCAGCGTGGCGACGGGTTTGGTGGGATGGGGAATCAGCGCAAGTGCCGACGCACTCACCTCGCGCACCAACTCGGGCGCGTTGCCGCGCACCAGAACCAAATTGGGCGCCCGCCACACACCACGCGCCATCTTCCACTCGGTCAACCGGACCAATTCGTCGTGAGTGACGTGTGGCGTCGCGCGCGACGCGATCGCGCCCGGAAGCTCATCGCGATACCAGCGATCGAGCGCGGGAAGTTTGGCCACATCCTGGCGCTCGATGACCCGCTCGTAGCGAGCAAGCGCCTGCTGCCAGAGGTCGGGCGAGGGCTCCATCCAGAGGTCGGTCACGGCGGGGGGAGTGGGAGTGGAAAGGGGCGGGACGTGGAAAAGCGGGACGGTGATGCCCGTGATCTTCTCCACCCGGGCGGCGTCTCCACAAGGGTGGCACGAGTCAATTCGCCACGTGTGAGGCAGAAAGCAACCATTGTGGCCCCCGTCACGTACTAACCTCCACGCAGCCAGCATGACCCATCGCCTCTTGGAGCCGTTGTGACGCCTCGTCGTATTCTGCCGTTGTGGTGGACCTTTCTCATCGCGCTGGTCTGCTGGTCGAGTCCGACCCTCGCCCAGTCTGGCTCGGACATCATTCGCGGTCGGGTGACCGGCCCTGACAGTCAGCCGATCCAGAACGTCCAGGTGAAGGCGACTTCGTACAGTGGAAGTGTCACCAAGTCGGCGCGCACGGATCGCAACGGTCGCTTCACCATCATCTTCGTCAACGGCGAAGGTGACTACTGGCTGGAGTTTGCGGCGCTGGGCTATGTCCCCAAGCGCTTCGAGATCAAGAAGGTTGGCGAAGAAGAAGTGATGCTGGCCGACACGCGCATGGCGTCGTCCATCGCCACGCTCGATCAGGTCAATGTCACGGCCAACGGCGCGCGTGCCCTGCCCAATCGAAACGCCGGCAACACGGACGTCGGTGGTGGCGAGCGCGCATTGACCACTGGAGCCGCCGTGCCGCCCGATCAGGCTGGCAATCTTTCCGCGATGGCCGCGAGCATTCCGGGCATTCAGCTCATTCCAGGTATGGATGGTGCGTCGGACATGTTCTCGGCACTCGGTCTCTCCGGCGACCAGAACAACACGAACTTCAACGGACTGGGCTCCGGTTTGAACACGCTGCCGCCCGATGCGCAGGTGCGGCTTTCGTTCAATCAGTTTCCGTGGGATGTGTCGCGCGGTGGCTTCAGCGGTGCGCAGGTGTCGATCCAGTCCATTCCCGGTTCGAATTTTTCCTTCCGCAACCAAAGTGCGTACGGCACCGCGCCCGAGTTGCAGTGGACCGACGCCGAAGCCGATTCGTCCGGACAGAAATCGACGACGCTGCGCTACGGCGGCGGGGCGCGCGGTCCGATCGCCATGGACAAGGCGTTCTACAACGCGGCGTATTCGTACCAGCGTCGGTTTGCCGACGCCCTGACGCTGCTCAATGCCAGCCCGGTCGGTCTGGCGGCAGCCGGCGTGGCCAGCGATTCGGTGACACGTCTGCTCGACATCCTGGGCCAGCAGAAAGTCCCGGTGTCAGTCGCGAAGACACCCTCGCTCAATGCCACGGACCAGCTCAGCCTGCAAACGAACATCGACCTGACTCCGAGTTCGTCGGGCGCGGGTCATTCGTTCACGCTCGGCACCAACGGCTTCTACAGCAAGACGCGCCCGACGCTGGGCGGCTTTGGCAGCGGCAGTCTGCTCACCACAGTGCCATCGCGTACGAACAACAACGAGATCATGCTGGGCAGCGCATCGCTCCGGCATTCGAACTACTTCTGGTTCGGCATTCTCTCGCAGACCAATCTCGGCGTCTCGGCGCAGCGCGTGGAGAGCACGCCGTTTCTGCAGTATCCGTCGGGCACCGTGCGGGTGAACTCCACCCTGGAGGACGGCAGCTCGTCGATCCGCTCGTTGTCCTTTGGTGGCAGCCAGACGCCGTTTTCACAACTCACGCAAGCGCTGCAGTTGAGCAATACGCTTTCCTGGTACAGCGGCAACAACAAACACGCCATCAAGCTGACGTCGAATCTGTCACGCGAGCACAATACGAACGAGGCGAACTCGAATCTGCTGGGCTCGTATTCGTTCAACTCACTGGCCGATCTCGAAGCCGGACGTCCGGCGAGTTATACGCGAACGCTCAATGGTATCACTGGCGCCACGGATCAGCTCTCCGGCGGCATCTCACTGGGTGACGCATGGCGTCCGACGGCACGGTTGCAAGTGCAATACGGCGTGCGGGCCGATGCGAATCGCTTTCTCTATCGGCCGCAGAACAATCCGGAGATCCGCTCGCTGTTCGGCGTCGACAACGACTACGTGCCGAACGCCGTGTACTTCAGTCCGCGCGTCGGCATGCAGTGGACGTATGGCAACTCGCCGCAGGTAGCCTTCGCGCCCGGTGCAGCGCGTCCGCCGCTCGCGGTGATTCATGCCGGCATCGGGATTTTCCAGAACGTCGGGCCCGCGACGCTGATCAACAGTTCGGTGGTCAACACTGGTCTCCCCAATTCAACACGTTCACTCGCGTGCGTGGGCAGTGGCGCGCCGATTCCCGACTGGGACAGCTATAACCGCGACCTTGGGACGTTGCCGACCACGTGCGCCGACGGTACGTCGGGCACGGTGTTCTCGACGGGCGCGCCGAGTGTGGTGGCGTTCGATCGCAACTATCGGCAGCCCAAGTCGGTGCGCAGCGCCGTGGACTGGTCGAGTCCGATTCTGGACAATCGTTTTGTCCTTGGCGCGCAGGGTGTCTACTCGCTCAATCTCAACCAGACGGGATCGGTTGATCTGAACTTTGATCCGACCACACGTTTCACGATCGACAACGAGGGCGGTCGACCCGTGTACGCGCCGGCCTCGGCGATTGTCCCGACAACTGGCAACGTGGCGTCGGTGGCGACACGCCGCAGCGACAAGTATCAGCGTTTGTCGCTGCAAACGTCCGACCTCCGTTCGACCTCCACGAACTTCGTGTTCAAGCTCGTGCCGGTCACGGCCAACAAGTATCTCAAGTGGCAGCTGACGTATTCACTGCTGGATGTTCGGGATCAGTTCAACGGCTTCAGCAGCACGGTGGGCGATCCGTTTGCCAAGGAGTGGGGACCGCACCTGGCGAGTGGCCGCCATCAGTTCCAGCTCATCTGGAGCAGCTTGCCACTCTGGGATCTCATGTACTTCAACGTGGCCGTGGGCGTGAAGTCGGGTCAGCGCTTCACGCCGCTCGTGGCCGGCGACATCAACGGTGACGGCGCGTTTCTCAACGATCGTGCGTTTGTGTTCGACCCCGCGACGCTCACCGATCCGACCGTCCGTGCCAGCATGCAGGAACTGCTCGACAACGGCGCGCCGGCGGCGCGGAAGTGTCTGGCGGCGCAGCTCAATGCGCTGGCCGGGCGCGGCAGCTGTCAGGCGCCGTGGGTCTCGACGACGAATCTCAACGTCAACTTCAATCCACAGAAGCTGGGACTTCCCAAGCGGCTGACGATCAACCTGGCGTTCACCAACCCATTGGGCATCGCCGACCTGTTGGTGAACGGCACCAAGAACGCCAAGGGATGGGGGCAGGAAATTGCTCCCGATCAGAGCCTGTTGTTCGTGCGTGGATTCGACGCCAGCACCTCACGCTACAAGTACGAAGTGAATCAGCGATTTGGCTCGACACGCCCGCAGCAGTCGGTGAGCCGGACACCGGCCTACGCGAGTTTGTCCTTCAGCCTCGATGTCGGTGCTCCGCGCGAGCGGCAGGTCCTTACGCAACGCCTGGACATGGGCCGCGGTCGCCCCGGCACCAAACAAACGGCGCCAAATCTCAAGGCCTTGGGCTCGAGCTCGATTCCCAATCCGATGGCGTTGATCCTCACGCAGCAGGACTCGCTCAAACTCAATCGCAAGCAGGCCGACAGCCTGGCGTCGTTGAGCCGCAAGTTCACGCAGTATGCCGACTCGGTGTGGACGCCGGTGTCCAAGTATCTCGAGACCGTGCCGGATCACTACAGCCGGGACGAGGCCTACGACCGCTACGTGCACGCGCGTGAAGTCACGGTGGAGTACCTGATCCGCATCGTACCCGATGTGAAGAAGCTGCTGACGGCTTCCCAGCGCCGGAAACTGCCGTCGCAGATCACCAACTTCCTCGACACGCGCGTCCTCAAGTTCCTCAAGTCGTCGAGCGCCGGTGACATCAGCCCGTTCATGTTCCGGTAGCCACGGCCGGCAGGGCGGCAGGCAACCCTTCCATCACCCCCCGTGACCTACGGGGCGTGGTGCTCTCCATGCAGTCTGGTTCCCATTCATGTTGACGTTACCGAGGATTCCGATGCGGCAAACTGTCCCCATCCTGTCGGGTGCCGTGCTGGCGCTGAGCGCCACGACCGCGCTTGCGCAGCCGAAAGTCCCCGTCATGGCGCTCGCCCCGTCGGCGGCCACTAGTCTCGATACCTTCGGCGCCATTCTGGGCGTTCGGCAGTTGCCGAACGGATCACTGCTGGTCAACGATGCCGGTCGTCGTCGCCTGGTGATGCTCGACCCCACGATGCAGAAGGCCTCGGTGGTGATCGACTCGACGGCGGGCGCCGCCAACAGCTATGGACCGCGCCCTGCGCCGCTGATCGCGTATCTCGGCGACTCGTCGCTCTTTGTCGATGCGGCGTCATCGTCGTTGCTGGTGATCGACCCGAAGGGCGCGGTCTCGCGTGTCATGTCTGCGCCCAAACCGGGTGATCTGCGCTTTCTGGGCAACAGCCCCGCGTATGTGGATGACAAGGGACGGTTGCTGTATCGCGGTATTCAGATGGTCACACAGACTCGTTCGCTCAATCCGGGCGAGCGACCCGCGCCGGTTCAGCCGCCTGACTCGGCTCCAATTCTCCGTGCGGATTTTGATACGCGCATGGTCGACACGGTTGGTCGCGTGAAGATCGCCAGTGGAACGCGGGCGACCATGGAGCAGGGTGCGGACGGGAAGATGTCGCTCAAGATGACGATCAACCCGCTGGTGACCGTCGACGATTGGTCGGTACTGACGGACGGCACGTTGGCGATGGTGCGCGGTCAAGACTACCACGTCGATGTCGTGAATCCCAAAGGTGAGGCCACCAAGGGCGCAAAGCTGCCGTTCGACTGGAAGCGACTGACGGATGAGGACAAGCAGGCGCTGGTCGACTCGGCGCGCACCGCCAACGAGAACGCGCAGAAAGCAGCAGCGGCGAACGGCAGCGCGCCGGGCACCGTCAGCTTTGGAGGTCCTCCCGGCGGTGGCGCGGCCGGTGGCGCCACAGAAGTGCGCGTGATGGTGATGGCCGGTGGCTCCCTGGGCGGTGGCGCTGCGACGGTGGGTGGCGACGCAGGCGGTGGCCCACCAATGGGCCAACCTATGAACATCGGCGCTCCCAAAATCGACTTTGTGCCGCTCAAAGAAATCGCCGACTACTACCCGGCCATCCGACCGGGCGCTGCGCGTCCCGATCTCGATGGGAATCTCTGGATCTTGCCAACGACGTCGGCGCAGTCACAGGGCGGCGAGCTGGTGTACGACGTGGTGAACAAGTCCGGCGAGCTGTTCCAGCGGGTGCGCATACCGAGTGGACGGTCGATCGCCGGTTTTGGCAAAGGCGGAGTCGTATACCTGATGAGTGGCGACCGCACCAAGGGATTTGTGCTTGAGCGTTCGAGCGTGCTCGGCGGCGGGCGGGCGACGCAGTAGACGAGGGCAACGAGCCTTCAACTGCGCAGTTGTCGGTGGTCAGTGATCGGACAACGGCTAAGCTGTCGGTTTTCAGTCGGAGTGGTCAGTTGTCGGTTGCACAACTGAGTACTCAGAACCAACTGGCGACTGGTGACTCGGACTGAAGACCCAGGACTCAGCAATTGTCCGATGACTGACCACTGACAGCTGTCGTGCCGTCCTGAACCCCCGCCCCCCTCGCTCCCGTATATTGCAGCAGCGCGCCGCCTCACCGAGTGCGCGCTTCTCACGCGTACCGGAGCCGTTCATCATGCAGGGTCGAAGGATATTCACCGTGCTCGCGCTTGGATTGGCGAGCGCAACGGTGCAAGCGTCGGCGCAGTCGACGGGTACCACGCCAAGCGTCGCCCAAGCCAAGATTCCCACCCGCTCGCTCGGTGCGGTGACCGCGGTCTCCACCGATTCACTCGGCGCACGCGTCGCAGTTCGTCCGTTGTCGTCGGGCAAAGTGCTGGTGAACGACGTGGCGCGTCAGCGCGTGCTGCTGTTTGACGCATCGCTCAAGAGCGCTACCGTCGTGATGGACTCTGGCAGCAGCGGCGCCAATGCGGCGATGCCGATGGCCATCCAATCGGCGCAGTTGATTCCGTATCTCGCCGATTCATCGCTGTATGTCGATGTCTCGTCGATGTCGCTGCTGGTACTCGATCCGAATGGCAAGGTGGGGCATGTCATGGCACTCCCCAGGCCACGCGATGCGATCTTCCTCGCGATGGGGTCGGTGTACGGGGTGCCCATGGCCGACAACAAGGGTCGCCTGGTGTATCGCGGCGTGATCATCAACCCGCCAAAGCCGCCCGATCCGAATGCGCCGCAAACACCGTTCGGCGCATTCCGGCTTCCCGAGCAACCGGATTCCGCGCCAATTGTGCGTGCCGATTTTGACACGCGCAACGTGGACACACTGATGACGATGAAGGCGCTCAAGCCCGGCAACATGTCGATGTCAACGGGCAAGGACGGGAACTTCGCGCTCAAGGTGACGATCAACCCGCTCGATACGGGCGACGAATGGGCGATCCTCACCGACGGCACAATCGCGGTGGTGCGCGCGCACGACTATCACATCGACTGGCTCGATCCCGACGGCACCAAACGATCTACGCCAAAGATGCCGTTTGACTGGAAGCGTCTGAGCGACGAACAGAAACAGTTCAAGATCGACTCACTGCGCCCCGAGATGGAGAAGCAACTCAAGGCGCAGGGCGCGTCGCTGCCCACCATTCCCACGCCGAACGGTCCGCGCCGCATTTCCATCGAATTCGACTTCGTGCCGCTCAACAAGATCCCGGACTACGAGCCACCTATCTCACCGGGTTCGGTGCGGGCGGACCTCGACAACAATCTGTGGATCGTACCGCGCACGGCCGTCGGCGCTGGCACCACGGGCCTGCTGTACGATGTGGTGAATCGCAAGGGAGAAATCATCGAACGGGTGTCGTTCCCGAAGGGCCGCGTGCTTGCCGGTTTTGGTCCCGGTGGCGTGGTGTATCTC
>JAGNMU010000287.1 GCA_017991005.1 Gemmatimonadaceae bacterium
AAATCTTTTTCTATCTCGCCGCCGTCATCGTCGGAAGCATCCTTGCCTACGCGCTCGCCCCGAAACCGCCAAAGCAAAAGGCCCCGACCCTGGCGGACTTCGACCTGCCGACCGCCGAGGAAGGCCGTGCGATCCCGTGGATCTTCGGCACCTACAAGATCACCGACCCGAATTTCATCTGGTACGGCGACCTCGAGGTGCGCACCAAGACCAAGGACAAAGTCAAAACGCGAATTTACCGCATGGGCACGCAGCAGGAATTCTGCATCAGCCCCGTCGACGCCCTGGTCGCGCTTGAATACGGCGGCAAGGATTGCGGGATCACCGAAGTGACCGCCAGCGGTCAGATCAGCATCAACCTGCCCAACCTGTTCGGCGGGCGTGACGCCGAGGGCGGGATCGACGGCGACTTCGACGTCTGCTTCGGCGAGCCGACGCAGGCCGTGAACGACTACCTGCTCGCGCAGCTCGGCGCGCCGCTGAGCGCCTTCCGCGATTCGCTGACCCTCGTCGGGCGCAAACCGTCGTGGGTAGCGAACTCGATCTACATCAAGCCCCTGCTGCCCACCGTGCGATGCATCACCGCGGGGTGGGCGGACGGGGCGTGCTGGTACCCCGAGACCGCCATCGTGCCGGACAGTGAGCCGGGGTCCGCGGGGTATGACACGCTGGTCGCCACAGTTAACGATGGCGCTGGCCTCGATTACTGGTGGAAGCTCAACACGGCATTTGCAGCGGACGGTGACACGGAAGCGTCGGTCGGCAACGCTGGCGCGCTCGCGATCAAGCGCGAGGCATCGCAATACTACGGCTACGACACTGTGATTGGCGGCGCGGATGGGCTGACGTGCGCAACGAGCGACGACGCTGCCGTACAGTTCACCGAGTACGCGGAAACGGTGAATGGCGCGCTGACCGTGCCCTATTTCCTGGACGGGACCGAGTCGTTCACCATCGGAGTCTGGGTGCAATCCGACGTTGCCCTGCGCTACGACGTGTTCGGCACGAACGCGGACGGCCCAAGCGCGTTTTATCAGGGCATCTGGCTCACCGTCAATGCGGATGGGTCGCTCTACCTGCAGTGGGGCGACGGGCTGGGCAACGTGCATACAAACCGGCAGTCGTTTCAGAGCGCGCCGGGTATCGTCGGGCTGACGGACCGGCACTTTTTTGTGCTCGCGTGGGACGCCATCGCCCTGACGGACAAGATCAAGCTCTACTGCGACGGTGAGCGCGTCGCGCTGTCCTACGAAAGCGGAAGCGGCGCGGCCATCGGATGGGATTCGACGGGGACTAATCCGCGGATCGGGTTCGGCGCACGATACACAATGATCGCGGGGGATGACCGCCTTTACGGACGCCTCGACGAGGCATTTCTGCACCTGGGGGTCATGAGCGCCGAGGACATCGCGGCCCTGTACCACGCCGGCACCTGCACCGGCGGTGGCGACGGCTGGGACATGAACCCGGCGCACATCATCTACAAAGCCCTCACGAGCACCGACCAGGGTGCCGGTGAGCCGAGCGCGACGCTCGACGATGCAAGCTTCCGGGCGGCAGCCCTGACCTTCTACACCGAGGGCTGCGGGCTCAGTTTCCAATGGCGCAATGAAGGCCCGATCTTCGATTTCGTGGCGGAAGTGTGCCGTCATGCGGGCGCGGTCCTCACCCTGGACCCGAGCACCGGCCTGACGAAGCTGGTGCCGCTGCGTGACGGCTACAACGTCGACTATCTCGACGTGCTCACGGAATCGGATGTGATCGAGGTCGTCGAATGGCAGGACGCCGCCGACGGAGAATCGGTCAACGAGGTTACGGTCGAATACCGCAAGCGCGACGGTAGCAAGGGCACGGCGACATGGGTCAACCGCGCCAGCGTGCAGGAGCAGGGCGTAAGCCACCAGACGATCGCATTCCCCGGCATCACGTACCACACTCTCGCCCTTCGCGTGGCCAAGCGCGAGTGCATGCAGCGCTCGAGCAATCTCAGCCGCGGAAAGCTGAAGGTCAACCGCAACGCCTGGGACAAGCTGCCTGGCGAAGTGTTCCGGTTCTCTCACGGCGCAGAGGGCATTGACGAGCTTGTTGTACGGGTGATCGACATAGACCTCGGCACGCTGACCGATGGCGAGATCACCGTGACGGTGATGCAGGACATTTTCAGCCTGGACGATGTGCTAACCGACGTCGCCGACCCGGGCGGCGGGTGGACCGCACCCGATACCGCGCCCGCCGCGGCCATCGCGCAAGACGTGATGGAAGCACCCTACTGGCAGCTGCTCGGCGATCTGGGCGCAGCCGAAACCGCAGCCCAGGCGCCAGGCGCCGGGTACGTGGTCCCGCTGATCGGCAAGCCGACGGCACTGTCGACCGAGTACAACGCCTGGGCGCGAGTCAGCCCCGCCGCATACGCCGAAACGCTGACGGGCGCGGCATTCGCCCCGACCGCCACGCTGACCGCATCGCTCGATCGCTCGACGGATTCCGACATTGCCCTTACCGCCCCGATCGACCTCGACCTGGTAGAGCCCGGCTGGATCGCGGTGATCGGCACCGGAGCCGCCGCCGAGCTGTGCTACGTCGGCGTCGTCGATGCCGCGCTCGCCCAAATCAGCATCCTGCGCGCGCGGATGGACACCACGCCGCAGCTGCACGCGGCCGGCACGCGCGTGTGGTTCCTGGACGCTGGCGCGCTGGACTGGCCGCGCATCCCGGATGAGTTCGCCGACGCGGACGTGGTCGATGTGAAGGCGCAGACCGCCACCGGCGCCGGCCTGCTCGACATCACCGCCGCGACTGCTGCGAGCATCACGCTCGATTCGCGCCAGGTGCGCCCCTATCCGCCCGGGAACATCGAGATCAACGGTGAGGCTCACCCCGAATTGCTCGAGGGCGCACTCACCGTGACCTGGGCGCACCGCGACCGAGTGGTGCAGGGGCTTACGCTGGTCTCGCAGTACGACGCGACCGACTACGGGCCCGAGGCCGGGACCACCTACAACGGATTGATCTACGACGACGCCACCGACGCCCTGATCGCCAGCTCGAGCGGCATGACCGGCACGAACTGGTCGCCGACTGTCACCTCGAGCGGCGTTCTACGTCTCGAGCTCGAAGCCGAGCGCGACGGCTACGCGAGCTGGCAGCGCCAGGTGCGCACCTTCACCTTCATCGCCGACCTGGCGCGCATCGTCGTAAGTGGCGACCCGCGCGAGACCGCCGCCGGCGCCATCCGCGACACCACGGGGTAACACATGGGCAAATCAATAGGGCAACTGACCGCCGCCGGCTCGCTCGCCGGCACCGAGTTGATCGAGATCCAGAAGCTATCGGCGACGGTGACGATTACCGCTGCGACGATCAGCGCAGCGGCCGCGGACAACAGCTACAACGACTCGGGAAGCGGATTCGTATCCGCCGGGTTCACCGTGGGCATGCACGTGCGCGTCTCCGGGTTCACCGGCAACGCCGCGAACAACATCACCGATGCGGTGGTGACCGCGGTCACGGCGGGCAAACTGACCATCGGCGGCACCGACGGCGACGTGATCGTCGACGACGCGGCGGGGGAATCTGTCGCCATCACCGCGTGGGAGAGCGTCTATGCCACGGCAGATCAGTTGCTCGCTGCCATCGACGCCGCGGACGTGACCTACACGCCCGCCGATGCAACCGATTGGGACGCCGACACCGACCCCGGCAACGTCGACGACGCGCTCGACCAGCTGGCGAACCGCCTGATCGCCGTCGAGGCCGGAACCATAGCCGACGACTCGGTGACGAACGCCAAGCTCGCCGAGGTCGCCACCGCGACGATCAAGGGCCGCACCACCGCGGGCACCGGCAACCCGGAGGACCTGACCGCGGCGCAGGCCGCCGCCATCGTCCAGGGCGACGGGCTCACCGCAACGCTGGCAGGCTTCCGCGGCATCCCGCAGAACAGCAACAGCGCAGACTACACCTGCGTCGCCGCCGACGCCGGTAAGCACATCCTGCATCCCGCCGCCGATGCGAACGCGCGGACCTTCACGATCCCGGCGAACGCCTCGGTCGCATTCCCTGTGGGGACCACGATCACGTTCGTGAACCAGACCTCGCAGGTGGTGAGCATCGCGATCACGACCGACACCCTGACGCTCGCCGGCAGCACGACGACCGGCACGCGCTCGCTGGCGCAGAACGGGGTCGCGACCGCGATCAAGGTCTCCAGCACATCCTGGATCATCAGCGGCTCGGGGCTGACCTGATGAGCGCGATACAGCAAGCCCTGCTCATGGCCGCGACCGCAGGCGATGGCGATCCATACTTCAGCGACGTGGCGCTCCTTCTGCACGGAAATGGTACGAACGGCAGCACGACGATCGCCGACAACTCGGTAAACGGCTACTTGCCGACGGTCGGCGGGTCTGCGCAGATAAGCACCGCGCAGAGCCTGTTCGGCGGGGCAAGCATCAGCCTCGACGGATCGACATCGTTTGTCCGCTACGCGGACGCATTGCCATTGCGTCTAGGCGGTAACGATTTCACTGTCGAGGTGTCGATCCGCCCGGCCAGCGTGAGCGGGTATCGCTGCATCGCCGAGCACCGCGACGCCTTCACCGCGCACGGGTGGACGCTGTACCAGGACGGCACAACGCTCTATTTCCAGGCGGGCGACGACAATACCGCGGGATGGGAGGTGTCACTCTCGGCGGCGTCCGCGTTATCGGCTGACACCTTCCACAGGATCGCGGTGACTCGCAGCGGCACTACATGGAGGCTATTTATCAACGGGTCGATCGTTGCATCCGCAACCGTGTCCGTGACGATCATGATGTCCTCGGCCGGGACGCCGTATTTGACGTTTGGCAAGTTTTACAACGATTCCGGTTATTTCAGCGGGCACATGGAGGAAATCAGGATAACCAACGGGGCTTGCCGGTATGCGGCCACTTACACGCCCGACGGTCCGTTCCTCGACAGCTGAGCGAGCCTGAGCCCGCAGGTGGCACGAGAGTGGCACACGCCCGCGCAGGCATGACGGGAAACCCCTGGAATTGCCGCGCGGGAGCCGCTTTGTCGGTCCACTCCATCATCGGCGCCACGCAAAATCTGTGGCTCCCGTAAGCCGTTGATTTTTCGCTAAGTATCTGTCCCGCCTGCACTTCCTTCCTCGCGCCTCTTTCCAGCTTTCCCCGCTTTTGCCATTCTTCGCCCACTTTGACCCGCTGCCAGTGCCACATCCCGTGCCACGCGGCGGCGTGTGGCACCGGGGGGAAGCATGGCGACCATCCAGACCCGCAAGCGGCGCGACGGGAGCGTGGGCTATACCGCGCGCATACGCATCAAGCGCGCGGGCGTGATCGTACACGAGGAGGCCAAGACCTTCGACGGGCGACGCTACAAGCGCAATGTCAGCGCGCGGCATGGCCATCTCCCTCCTCCTCGCCCTTGCGGGCTGCGTCGATCTCTGTCGGCAAGCATTTGCGAATCGCCTCCTCGGCAAAATCGTCAGCAGGCACAAGCCAAAACCAATGCCCGTTAAGTGTCGGCCCGTGATGAGATCCAAGTTTCACGCGTATCCGCTTTATGGCCGCAAGCGCGGCGCGGAGATCGCGCAAGGCCCGTGCCGCCTCACCAGCGCGCACGTTCTCCATTACGCACGCCTGTGGCTCCCACGCTTCGCAGCAGGCGACCATCTGGTCTAGCACATCCATATCACTCCCCCTCGCCCTTGCGGGACTTGTCAACAGCGTCGTCGAAATCCTTGTTTGAAAGATGCAGCAACATCGCCGGGTTCTTGCGTACATGGCGATACCTATCCGCATCCTCCCTACACGCCGCAAGCTCGGCGCGGTGGCTTTCACTACCAGCCTGCCACGCCGCCCACTGCAAACCGCAGTCACGGCTCCCTATGGGGTCACGCTCGTGGTTGAGCGCGTGCGTGGCATACCACTGCTCAA